>NZ_LSKG01000019.1:0-17821 GCF_001557005.1 Sphingomonas sp. CCH15-F11
GCCGACGATCGTTCAGGTCGTACGCGGCGAGGCACCGGCAAAGGGGCCGCCGGTGCGCCTGGCGGGCAGGCCGGGCGCCGACTTCGCCTATTCGAACGGCGGCTATCACACCGTCCAGATCGCCATCGAGGACGCGACCGGCATGCCGTTCGCGGCGCTCGCCCGCCGCGATATTCTCGATCCGCTCGGCATGTCGCGCAGCAGCTTCATGCAACCCTCGGCGCTGGCGGCGCGGGCGACCGGGCACCATGAACTTCGCCCGTTCGCGGCGAAGGCGTGGTGGGTCAGCGAGCTTGCGGCGGGCGGGCTATGGACCACGCCGGGGGACCTTGCCCGGTTCCTGATCGCGATGCGCCGCGCCGCCGACGGCGAGGGCGGCGCGATCCTGTCACCCGACGGCGCGCGGGCGATGCTGCGCGCGGGCAAGGAGAATTGGGGCCTGGGCTTCGAGATCGACGGCGCGCGGTTCGGGCATGGCGGCGTGTTCTGGGGGATGATGTCGCGGATGTGGATCGACCGCGCATCGGGCGACGGCATCGTCGTGATGGCCAATGATTTCCAGGGCATGGCGCTGACGGAAGCGATCATCCGATCGGCGGCGGTACGCTATGGCTGGTCGGACCTGGCACCACGCAGCTTTGCCGCCGCGCGCGATGCCGGGACGCTCTATCTGCGTGGATCGATCAACGACTGGGGCACCGCCAGCCCGTTCCTCCCCGCCGGCGATGCGCGCTATGCGGTGACGATCACGGTCACCGCGCCGGGCGAGATCGCCTTCAAGGTCGCGTCCGCCGACTGGAAGACGTTCGTGCTCGGCACCTCGGCGGGCGCGCCGGTGCTGGGCAAGCGCCACGCGCTCGATCCCGATGGCGACGACATCCGGCTGGTCCTGCCGGGCGCCGGCCGATACCGCGTCGTGCTGGACGCGCCCGATACGGGTGCGGCGCGGCTGCGAATCGACCCGGCCTGAACCGCGGCCCGATCAGGCCGGGGTCAGGCCGATCAGGTCGCGGACCGCGTCATAATCGGGCGCAATCGCCTCGACGCCCAGCGCGCGCAGGCGATCGGCATGGCCATCGACGCAGTGGCGCCCGGCGGTCACCCCGATCACCGTCGCCCCGGTGCGCAGCGCGCCGGTGACGCCGACCGGTGAATCCTCGAGAATGACGGTGCGCGCGATGTCGACCCCGATCGCCCGGGCGGCGAGCAGATAGAGGTCGGGTTCGGGCTTGCCGCGACCGGCGGGCACATCCTCCTTGCCGCTGAAGATGCGCCCGTCGAACCGGTGGAGCAGGCCGATATGGTGGAGGTGCCGGCGGATCCATGCATGGCTGGAGGACGACGCGATCGCGACCGGCAGATCGGCCGGCAGCGACCGGATGAAATCGATCGCGCCGTCCACCGCACCGACGCCGTCGCGCATCGCGCGCGCATCCTCGGCGGCGCGTTCGGCAAAGAAATCCTCGGGCAGCGGCCGGCCGATCCAGCTCTCGATCGCGTCGATGAACTGGCGTCCCGACAGGCCCATGAAATGCGTCATCGCATGTTCGGCGCTCGTCGCGTGGCCGATGCGCGACAGATAGTCGGCGATATGGGCGTTGCCCTCATATTCGCTCTCGATGACGACGCCGTCGAAATCGAACAGGATCGCGTCGAACTTCATGCCCGTTCCCCGAACAGCGCGGTGCCGACCCGGACATGCGTCGCCCCCAGCGTGACCGCGGTCGGAAAATCCCCCGACATGCCCATGCTGAGCCCCGCCAGCCCATGGTCCCGCGCCAGTTTGGCGAGCAGCGCGAAATAGGGGGCGGGTTCGACATCGAGCGGCGGCACCGCCATCAACCCGGCGATCGGCAGTCCGGCGGTGCGCGCGTCCGCGAGTAGCGCAGGCAGATCGCCGATCGCGCAGCCGCCCTTCTGCGCTTCATCGCCGATATTGACCTGGACGAAGCAATCGGGTGCGCGGCCGGTCCGTTCGATTGCGCGGGCGAGCGCGGTGACGAGCGACGCGCGGTCGACCGAATGGATCGCGTCGAACAGGCGGACGGCATCCTCGGCCTTGTTCGACTGGAGCTGGCCGACGAGGTGCAGCCGCACATCTGGGGTCTCGGCGCGCAGATCGGGCCATTTCGCGGCGGCCTCCTGAACGCGGTTCTCGCCGAACACACGCTGGCCGGCGGCGATCAGCGGCCGGATCGCGGTCGCGTCCTGCGTTTTTGACACCGCGATCAGCGTCACGTCGGCGGCTTTGCGTCCGGCGAGGCGGGCGGCCGCCGCGATCGCATCGCCGACATCGCGCAGCCGGGCGGCGGGATCGCTCGGGAGAGTTGAATGCTTTGCCATCGCGCGCGCTATAGGTGCGGCGATGCCACGCCGCCACCCCATTCCCCGCACCTGGCTGATGACCGACGAGCGACTGGGCGACGCCCTGTTCGACGCGATCGGGCGGCTGCCGCGCGGCAGCGGCATCGTGTTTCGCCATTATGCGACCCTGCCGGCCGCGCGCCGGGCGCTGTTCGCACGGGTCGTGGCGATGGCGCGGCGGCGCGGACATCTGGTCCTGCGCGCCGGGCCCGATCGGCTGGGAAGCGAAGACGGGGTGCACAATGCCCGGCGTGGCGCCCGGCACCGGATCGTGACGCGCGCCGCGCATGACCGGCGCGAAGCGATCGCGGCGATCCGGTCGGGGGCGGATGCACTGTTCGTCTCGGCCATATTCGCGACGCGGTCCCACCCCGGCGCGCGGGCGCTGGGACGCGCGAGGTTCGGGCTGGTCGTGCGCGGGCTGAAGATTCCCGTCATCGCGATGGGCGGCGTCGACGCGGTGCGCGCAGTCACACTCGCGCGCTTTGGCATTCATGGCTGGGCGGCGATCGACGCATGGGCCGCGCCGCGCCGGGATCAGAAGCGGAAGGCGGTTCCGATATAGACGGCCTGGCTGTCGCGACGCTCGTCGGGCAGGCGGGTCAACCGGTCGCGATCGGTGCGATAGCGCACGCCCGCAGTCACATCGAGATTGCGGGTGACGCGATAGGCGCCGCCCACGTCGACCGAATAGCTCGGCAGGTCGCTGATCAGCTTGGGCTGGTTCTCGATCGGACGCGAGGCGGCGGCGCGCACGCCCCCGCTGACACGCTTGCCCGAATAGCTGACGCCCAGATCGACCCGCTCCTGGCTGCCCGGCAGGCCGGCCAGATCGACCTTGGCCAGGTCGCCCGAAACCGCAAAACGCTTCCACCCGACCGAAACGCCGAGATTATAGGCGATCGGCGTGAGGGCGAGGCCGGTGGCGGTCGCCTCGCCCGGCGCGCGCTCGGCCGCGGTGGTGACGGCACGGGTGCCGCGCGCTCGCACCGCGACGGTAATCGGGCGCTTCTTGTCCACGCCGGCATCGGCCGGGGTGAAACGGAATCCGGAATTGGGCAGCCCGCTGCGCGAGATGATCGCGGCGAGCTTGGGATCGCCCGCAGCCGGCGTGAAGGATCCGATGCTCGCGACCGGCGCGGCGCTGCGCACCGGCACGACACGCCGCGTCTCGCGCGCCTGCGACATCGACGCGCACAACGCGCCGGTCGCGACGATCGCCGCGATACCGGTGCTGAACAGGAGTCGATTCTTGCGCATCATGCCCTCGGTTGCTGCGCTACCATGCTTTGGCCGGGCGGTGCCACCGCGGAGAATCTTTTTCCCGTCACTGTTGCGCCTTATCCACAATCGATTCCGTACGGCCATCGGGTGCGGGCGCTTGCGGCGACCGTCCCAGCATCTATAGATGCCCGGATTTGATGAATGCTTCTTTCAAGGATGTGCCGATGATCCGCGTATCGCAACTGGCCGTGCTGGCAACGCTGACGCTGGCGCTGGCCGCATGCGGGGGTCGCGACCGGCCCAGGGCCGATCTCGCCGCGTCTCAGGTCACGACGATCGGCGTCAACAGCTATCTGTGGCGCGCCAGCCTCGACACGATCAGCTTCATGCCGCTGCTCCAGACCGATTCGAACGGCGGCGTCATCGTCACCGACTGGTACGTCAATCCCAACACCCCGACCGAGCGGATGAAGGTGACGATCGCCATTCTCGACCGCGACCTGCGCGCCGACGCGCTGCGCGTTGCGGCGCTGCGCCAGATCAACCAGAACGGCCAGTGGGTCGAAGCCCCGGTACAGGCGGCGACGGTGCAGAAGCTGGAAGACATCATCCTGACCCGCGCCCGCGATCTGCGTCGCAACGCGATCGCCGACAACTGAGGAACCCGCAATGGCGTCGCGCTTCAACGCGCTGAAGGCCGACGCCGCGTGGCAACAGGTCTGGGCCGAACGCCGGACCTTCGCCGCCCGCGACGACAGCCCCCGGCCGAAAAGCTACGTGCTCGAGATGTTCCCCTATCCGTCGGGGAAGATCCATATGGGCCATGTCCGCAACTATACGATGGGCGACGTGCTCGCGCGCTTCCGGCGGATGCAGGGCATGGAGGTGCTGCACCCGATGGGCTGGGACGCCTTTGGCATGCCGGCGGAAAATGCCGCGATGGAGAAAGGGGTCCATCCCGGCGCGTGGACCTATGAAAACATCGCGACGATGCGCGCGCAGCTGAAACGGCTGGGCTTCGCGCTCGACTGGACGCGCGAGCTGGCGACCTGCGACCCGGCCTATTACGGGCATGAACAGGCGCTGTTCCTCGACCTCTATGCCGCCGGCCTCGTCTATCGCCGCGAAAGTGCGGTGAACTGGGATCCGGTCGACATGACCGTGCTGGCCAATGAACAGGTGATCGACGGGCGCGGCTGGCGGTCGGGCGCGGTGGTCGAACGGCGCAAGCTGAACCAGTGGTTCCTCAAGATCACCGATTTCGCCGACGAACTGCTCGACGGCCTCGGCACGCTCGACCACTGGCCCGACAAGGTCAAGCTGATGCAGGAAAACTGGATCGGCAAGTCGGTGGGGCTGCAGTTCTCGTTCGCACCCGTCGCGCCGTTCGACCAGCCGATCGAGGTGTATTCGACGCGGCCGGACACGATCTTCGGCGCGAGCTTTGTCGCGATCGCCGCCGATCATCCGATCGCGCAGCGGCTGGCGGCGGACAATGCCGAGGTCGCGGCGTTCGTCGAACGCTGCAAGGCGGGCGGCACCTCGGCGGCCGAGATCGAGACGGCGGAAAAGCTGGGCTTCGACACCGGCCTGCGCGTCGCGCATCCGTTCGATGCGGCGTGGGAGCTGCCCGTCTACATCGCCAATTTCGTGCTGATGGATTATGGCACCGGCGCGGTGATGGGCGTACCCGCACACGACCAGCGCGACCTGGAGTTCGCGCGCAAATATGCGCTGCCGGTGCGCCGCGTTGTCGCCGAGGGCGAGCAGAGCGATCCGGCGTTCGAGGGCGACGAGGCCTATACCGGGCCGGGCCGCATCGTGAACTCGGGCCCGCTCGACGGGTCGAGCGTCGTCGACGCGAAGGCGGCGGTGATCGCGCGCGCCGAGGCCGAGGGATGGGGGCGCGGCACCACCGTGTGGCGGCTGCGCGACTGGGGGGTCAGCCGCCAGCGTTACTGGGGCACGCCGATCCCGATCATCCATTGCGAGACTTGCGGCGCGGTGCCGGTACCGCGCGACCAGCTGCCCGTGGTGCTGCCCGAGGATGTGAGCTTCGACGTGCCGGGCAATCCGCTCGACCGCCACCCGACCTGGCGCCATGTCGACTGTCCGACCTGCGGCAAGCCGGCGCGGCGCGAAACCGACACGCTCGACACCTTCATCAACTCGTCCTGGTACTTCATCCGCTTTGCCAGCCAGCCGGCGGACGAGCCGTTCGACCCGGCAGTGGCGCAGCAATGGCTGCCGGTCGCGCAGTATATCGGCGGGGTCGAGCACGCGATCCTCCACCTGCTCTATGCGCGCTTCTGGACGCGGGCGCTCAAGCGGATCGGGCGCCTTGACGTCAGCGAGCCGTTCGCCGGCCTGTTCACCCAAGGCATGGTGACGCACGAGACCTACAAGTCGCAGGATGACCGCTGGCTGTCGCCCGACGAGGTGCGCGACGGCATCGAGATTGCGACGGGGCAGCCAGTGACGCGCGGCCGCATCGAGAAGATGTCGAAGTCGAAGAAGAACACCGTCGACCCGACCGGCATCGTCGATCAGTACGGCGCGGACGCGGTGCGCTGGTTCATGCTGTCGGACTCGCCGCCCGAGCGCGACCTGGAATGGTCGGAAAGCGGGATCGAGGGCGCGTGGCGGTTCGTCCAGCGGCTGTGGCGGCTGTTTGACTCGGTCGATGTGGCGGCCCCTCCACCGGCTTCGCCGGTCCCCCTCCCCGAGCAAGCTCGGGGAGGATCGCTCGACAAGAAGCTGCACCGCACGATCGCGGGCGTCGCCGAGGATGTCGAGGCGCTGGCCTTCAACAAGGCGGTCGCCAAGCTCTATGAGCTGGTCAATGCGATCGAGAAGGCCGCGCCGTCAGCGTCGCGCACCCATGCGATCCGCACGCTCGCGCGCATCGTCGCGCCGATGACGCCGCATATCGCGGAGGAAGCCTGGGCGGCCTGGGGCAATGACGCGCTGATCGCCGACGCACCGTGGCCGCAGGTCGATGCCGCGCTGCTGGTCGACGACGAGGTGACCGTCGCGGTGCAGGTCAACGGCAAGCTGCGCGACACGCTGATGCTGCCCAAGGGCGCAGCGCGTGAGGCCGCGGAAGCCGCCGCGCTTGCCTCCGACAAGGTGCAGCGCATCCTGGAGGGGGCCGCGCCGCGCAAGGTGATTGTCGTGCCCGACCGGCTGGTCAATATCGTCGCATGATCCGCCTGCTCACCCTGATCGCGATCGCACTGTCGCTGGCGGGCTGCGGGCTGCGGCCGCTTTATTCGGGCGGGTCGACGGGGTCGGTCGGCAGCCTGTTGTCGAGCGTCGAGGTCGCGCCGATCGAGGGGCGCGCGGGCTATCTGGTCGGCAATGCGCTGCGCGACCGGCTGGCGGCGAATGGCGGCGCGCCGCGCTATCGGCTCGATGTCCGGCTGGACGATTCGATCGTCGGCCTGGGCGTGCGCAGCGACGAGAGCATCGCGCGCGAGCGCCGGACGCTGCGCGCGCGCTATCAGCTGGTCGACCTGGCGACCGGGCAGACGCTGGTCGACGACACCGCGGGATCGGACGCGGGCATCGACGTCGTGCGGTCCGAATATGCGGTCATCGCGGCCGAACAGACCGCGCTGGAACGCCTGTCGGTGGTGATCGCCGACCAGATCACCGCGCGCCTCGCGCTGTTCGCGGACCGCACCGCCAAGACGCCGTGACGAGCGGCGCATGAAGATCAAGGAAGGCATCGCCGCGCGCCTCGACCGGCCGGGCGACGATGTCCGGCTGTATCTGTTGCACGGGCCCGACGAAGCCGGCGCGGCCGAGCTCGCCGCGCGGCTGGCCCGCGCGATGGGCGAGGGGGCGGAGCGCGTCGACCTGGACGGCGCGACGCTGCGCGGCCGGCCGGGGCTGCTGGCGGAGGAAGCCGCGTCGATGTCGCTGTTCGGCGAGCGCCGCCATATTCGCGTGACCGGCGTCGGCGACGAATCGCTCGCCGCGGTGGAACAGCTGCTCGCCGCCGACCGCGCCGGCAATCCCGCGGTGATGATCGCGCCCGCGCTCAAGGGCACGTCGAAGCTGCTCAAGCTGGTCGCCGCCGCGCCCAATGCGCTCGCCTACGCCTGTTACGTGCCGGAGGGGCAGGCGGCGACGCGGATCGCGGCGGAAGCCGGACGCGCGCACGGCATCACGCTCAACCAGGATGTCGCGGAGCGGCTGATGCGCGCGTGCAACGGCGACCGGGCGGTCATGGCGCGCGAGCTCGAGAAGCTGGCGCTGTTCCTCGACGCCGCGCCCGATGCGCCGCGGGTCGCATCGGTCGACGACCTGCGCGCGGTGTGCGCATCGGTCGACGAGGCCGAGCCCAGCGCGGCGATTCAGGCGCTGGTCGCCGGCGACAGCCCGGCATTGGCGGGCGAGCTGGTCGCGCTGACGCATGAGGGGGTCAGCATGATCAGCGTGGTGCGCCAGCTCGGCCGACGGCTGCATCGGCTGGCGGAGTTGCGCGCCGAGGTCGATCGGGGCCGGTCGATCCACGAGGTGATCGAGCGCGCGCACCTGTTCTGGAAGGACAAGGAGCCCACCCGCCAGGCGCTCCAGCACTGGAATGCGCCGCGGCTGAGCGAGGCGCTGGCGCGGCTCGGCCGGATCGAGCGCGACCTGAAGGCGTCCGGGACCGCGGGCGAGGTTGCGGGCGCGGCCGAGTTGCTGGGGATGACCCGGCGTCGCCGGCGCTGACCGGCGGCACCGGCGGTCGAGCGCAAGGAACGGGTGGCGGCGCGGACGGTTGTCGCGCATATCGGCGCAAGGCCGAGGCGGGGACCGGAAGGCGAGGGGGGAGCGATGGATCCGACGATGACTTCGCGGGTGGTGCGCACGACGCTGATCGTGCTGCTGCTGACCGGCCTGGCGCTGCTGATGACCCAGATGGTCGCGGTGTGGCTGTTGATCTTTGCCGCCATCCTGATCGCGGTGCTGATCCGCGCGGTCGCCGATCCGATCCATCGTTCGGGCGTCCCGGAAACCCCGGCGGTGCTGATCGCGGTCGCCGGCATCCTGGCGCTGCTCGGCCTGGTCGGATGGATGTTCGGTTCCGTGCTGGGCGAACAGTTCGGCCAGCTGGCGCAACGGCTGCCCGGTGCGGCGACGGACGTGCGCGACTGGTTGGCGCGCCAGCCCTTTGGGAGCGGCATCGCATCCACGACGCCCGACCTGCAGACGGTGGCGGGGCGCGCGCTCACCTTTGCCTTCGGCGCGGTGGGGGCGATCACCAACCTGGTGCTGGTGCTGATCGGCGCGATCTATCTCGCCCTCGACCCAAGCCTGTATGTGCGCGGCGTCGAATTGCTGTTTCCCAGGGCAAACGGGCCGCGCGTGGTCGCGGCGCTCAATGCCAGTGGCAATGCGCTGCGCAAATATCTGCTCGGCCAGCTGTTCACGATGGTGTTCGTGGGTACCCTGGTCGGTATCGGGGTCGCGATCGTCGGCGTGCCGTCGGCCGCGGCGCTGGGCGTGATCGTCGGCCTCGCCAATTTCGTGCCGTTGATCGGGCCGTTCATCGGCGCGGTGCCGGGCATCCTGCTCGCCTTTTCGGTCAGCCCGGAAACCGCCTTGTGGGCGGCGGTCGTCTATTTCATCGCGCAGCAGGTCGAGGGCAATGTGCTGACCCCGATCGTCCAGCGTTACGCGGTGTCGATCCCGCCGGCGGTGCTGATCTTTGCGCTCGCCGGGCTGGGCGGGCTGTTCGGCGTGATCGGCGTGCTGGTGGCGGCACCGCTTGCCGTCGTCCTCTACACGCTCGTCGCGATGCTGTGGTCGCGCGACACGCTGGGGCACGATATCGGCGTGCCCGGCCAGGACAGGCGGGCGGGCGATGACTGAGGCGGCGGCGATCCGCGTCGGCATCGGCGGCTGGACCTATGCGCCGTGGCGCGGGCCGTTCTATCCCGACGGCCTGCCGCAGAAGCGCGAGTTCGAATATGCGACGCGCGCGGTCACCGCGATCGAGATCAACGCGACCTATCACGGCACGCAGAAGCGCGAGAGCTTTGCCAACTGGGCCAGGGGCGCACCCGACGGCTTCGTGTTCGCGGTCAAGGCGTCGCGCTATGCCACCAACCGTCGCGTCCTGGCCGAAGCGGGCGAGTCGATCGAGAAATTCCTTGGATCGGGCGTCGCCGAGCTTGGCGACAAGCTGGGGCCGATCCTGTGGCAGTTCATGGCGACGAAGAAATTCGATGCCGACGACTTCGGCGCGTTCCTCAAGCTGCTGCCCGGCGTGCAGGAGGGCGTGCGGCTTCGCCATGCGGTGCAGGTACGCCATGACAGTTTTCACGTGCCGGCGTTCGTCGCGATGTGCCGCGATGCCGGGGTCGCGATCGTCTATGCCGATTCGGCGGACTATCCCGCCATCGCCGATGTGACCGCCGGTTTCGTCTATGCGCGGCTCGAAAATGCGCGGGCGGAGGAGCCGGCGGGCTATGCGCCGGACGCGCTCGATCGCTGGACCGATGCGGCCCGCACCTGGGCGGAGGGCGGGGTGCCCGAGGGGCTGCCGACCTTCGGCCCGCCCGCGCCCCGATCGCCGCGCGAGACCTTCGTCTTCATGATCAACGGCGCGAAGGAGCGCGCACCCGCCGCGGCGCGCGCGGTGCTGGCGCGACTGGGCTGGGCGGGGGCAGACGCTAGCGGCCGCCCTTGACCAGCACGCGATAGCTCCAGGGCTGAAGCGTCATCGTCGCGTTCGCCGCCAGCGTCACCTTCGCGCCGCCGTCGAAATCGACATAGTCGCCCGCGAACGGACCGTCGGTGAAGCTGACCGTCTGGGGTTCGCCGGAGAAGTTTAGCGCTGCGAACACCTTGTCGCCGTCCTTTTCGCGCGTGAACGAAAACACCCTGGCGGGCTGGCTGTTGACGACGCGGACCATCGCGCCGCCCCAATCGGCGTTCCACAGCGCGCGATTGGCATGTTTCAGCGCGAACAGGCGACGGAACAGCGCGGCGTTGGGATGGTCGCGCCACATGATGGGATCGCGTTCAAAGAATTCGAGCCGCTTTTGGTTGCCCGCTTCCTGACCATTGTAGATCATCGGGATCCCCGCCCCGACCACGGAGAGCACGATTGCGTTAGTCTGCGCGTCGCGCAGGCGCTCGAACGCGGTGCCGTCCCACGAGTTGAAATCGTGGTTCTCGGTCATCATCAGGCGCATGGCGTCATGCGGCCACATCGACGAATTGGCCGAGTAAAAGCCGTAGAGGCCCCCGACATCGCCATGCCCCTCGCCAATCGCCTTCATCGTGTTGGCCCAGCTCCAGCCATAGCTGGCATCGAACGCGCGGGCGTGGAGGGCGGTATCCTCGGCCTCGGCAAGCATGAAGACCGGCTTGATCGCGTCCAGCTCGGCGCGGGCATTTTCCCAGAAATCGACGGGCACCGCACCCGCCACGTCGCAGCGGAAGCCGTCAACGCCCGCCTCGCGCACCCAGAAGGCCATGGCCTCGGTCATGTACTGGCGCAGGCCCGGCTTGGAATAATCGAAGTCGATGATGTCCGACCAGTCGAACCAGGGCGTCGGCATGAAATCGCCCTTCCAGTCGCGGACATACCAGTCGGGATGTTCGCGCACGAGCGCATTGTCCCACGCCGAGTGATTCGCGACCCAGTCGAGGATCACCTTCATTCCCAGCTTGTGCGCGGCGTCCACGAACTGCTTGAAATCGGCCATGTCGCCGAATTCCGGGTTGACCGCGCGATAGTCGCGTACCGCATAGGGCGAGCCGAGCGTGCCCTTGCGGTTCTTTTCGCCGATCGGATGAATCGGCATCAGCCAGATGATGTCCGCCCCCAGCGCCTTGATGCGCGGCAGCTCGCGCGTGGCGGCCGCAAAGGTGCCCTCGCGCGTGAACTGGCGGGTGTTGAGCTGATAGATGGTCGCGTTCTTCGACCATTCGGGGTGCTTGACCTGAACGAAGGGGCGCGGCGTGTAGCGCGCAGGCACGTCCTGCGCGGCGGCGGGGGCAGCGGCGATCAGCGGGGCAAGGGCAAGCATGAGGGCGAGGGTGCGGGTCATCCGGGGCTCCTGGGTCGGCAGCCCGTTGATCGGGCTTGTCTTGTGGCGGATAGGATCATGTTGCGCCTGCCGGGGCCAGCCGCGGGCGCCATGAATACGTATGGGGATTCAGTCTGTTGCGGTGCCGGTGGGTCGGGCGGGACTGGCGCGGTCGGCGACCATCCGCTCGCCATCGATGACGATCGGGCTGGCAACGCCTGGCAGGCCATCTATAGCCACGCGCATCCCGCGCGCGATCACTTGAGGATCGGCAAAGGCCTCGTCGATGCGGTTGATCGGCCCGGCGGGGATGCCCTGCGCATCCAGCGCGTTGGCGAGATCGGCCTTCAGCCAGTGCGCGACCGCCACCTCGATCAGCGGGATCAGCGTGGCGCGATGGGTGACGCGCGCGGGATTGGTCGCAAAGCGCGCATCGTCGGCGAGGTCGAGGCCGAGCACGGCGCATAGCCGCCGGAACTGGCCGTCATTGCCGACCGCGATGATCAGCTCGCCGTCCGCTGCCGCGAACGCCTGATAGGGCACCAGATTGGCATGGCCGTTGCCCATGCGGCCCGGCACCTTCGCCGGATCGGCCATCCAGTTGAGCGCCTGGTTCGCCAGCACCGCGACCTGGGTGTCGAGCAGCGCCATGTCGATGTGCGCGCCCACGCCTTCCACATCGCGCCGGCGCAGCGCGGCCAGGATCGCGACCGCCGAATAGACGCCGGTGAAGATGTCGGCATAGGCGATGCCCGCCTTTTGCGGCGGGCCATCGGGCTCGCCGGTCAGCGACATGAAGCCACCCATTGCCTGAATGATGAAATCATAGCCGGCGCGCGGCGCATAGGGGCCCGTCTGGCCGAAACCGGTAATCGAACAGGTGATGAGGCGCGGATTGACGTCAAGCAGTCGCGCATGGTCGAGGCCGTATTTGGCCAGCCCGCCGACCTTGTAGTTTTCCAGCACGACATCGGCGTCGGCGACGAGCGCCCTGACCTCCGCCTGGCCCTCGGACGTGGTGATGTCGACGAAGCGACTGGCCTTGCCGCGATTGGCCGAGTGGAAATAGGCGGCATCCAGATTGCGGCCGTCGGCATCGTGGAGGAAGGGCGGCCCCCAATGACGGGTGTCGTCGCCCGCGCCCGGTCGCTCGACCTTGATGACCTCCGCGCCGAGATCGGCGAGGAGCTGGCCGCACCACGGGCCGGCGAGGATACGCGCGAGCTCGACGACGCGGATGCCCTCGAGCGGCTTCACGGGCGGACGATTTCGTAGATGACGTGCGGCTTCATCTCGCCCGCCATCAGCCGCATTTCGGTGCCGGGGCGCAGCACGCCGCCGATCTTCTCAATCGCGCGGCGCGAGCGAACATTGGTCTCGCCGACCGTGAACACGACGGTGCGGACGTGCGCGTGGATGTGGCCGAGCATCAGCCGCTTGATCTCGCGATTATAAACGCCGCCCCAATAGGCGCGGGCGAGGTAGGTCCAGCCGATCTCGATCTCGTCCGCCTCGGGCTTCCAGTTGTCGTAGCGGCTCGACCCGATCACCGCCCCGGTGGCGCGATCCAGGATGGTCAAAGCCCCGCCGCTCGCCAGCCCCGCGTCGAAATAGGCGCGGAACACCGGTTCCTGCCAGCGGTCATGCGCAGGGTGGACTTCCCAGACCAAAGGATCGCTGGCCACCGCGAACAGCGCGTCCCAGTCGGCGGCGATGGTCGGGCGCAGCCGGACCAGCTCGCCCGCCAGCACGGGCTGACGATCGGGCGGGGTCATATCAGTCGTTTACCCCGTCACCCCGGACTTGTTCCGGGGTCCACCCCGCCGCGCCCGATTCCGGCCGCTGCCCTGGCGGCACGGTGGATGCCGGGACAAGCCCGGCATGACGAAGGAAAGGAAGTCTGGACCACATCAAAACGCCGCGATGCCGGTGATCGCCCGGCCCAGGATCAGCCCGTGCACGTCGTGCGTGCCCTCATAGGTATTGACGGTTTCAAGGTTGATCGCGTGGCGCATCACATGGAAATCCGCGGAAATGCCGTTGCCGCCATGCATGTCGCGCGCGACGCGGGCGATATCGAGCGCCTTGCCGCAATTGTTGCGCTTGATGATGCTGATCGCATCGGGGCTGAGCGTGCCTTCATCGAACATCCGCCCCGCGCGCAACGCTGCCTGCAGGCCCAGCGCGATTTCAGTCTGCATGTTGGCGAGCTTCAGCTGCACGAGCTGCGTCGCCGCGAGCGGCCGCCCGAACTGGTGGCGGTCAAGCGTATATTGCCGCGCGGCCTCCATGCAGAACTCGGCCGCGCCCATCGTGCCCCAGGCGATGCCGTAGCGTGCGCGGTTGAGGCAGCCGAACGGCCCCTTCAGCCCCTGGACATTGGGCAGCAGCGCGTCCTCGCCCACTTCGACACCGTCCATAACGATTTCGCCGGTGATCGACGCGCGCAGGCTCAACTTGCCCTCGATCTTGGGCGCGGACAGGCCCTTCATGCCGCGCTCGAGCACGAAGCCCTTGATGCCGCCGCCATGCGCGTCGGACTTCGCCCAGACGACGAAAACGTCGGCGATCGGCGAATTGGTGATCCACATCTTCGATCCGGTCAGCCGGTAACCACCGTTCACTTGCTCGGCGCGCGTACGCATCCCGGCGGGATCGGAGCCGGCATCGGGCTCGGTCAGGCCGAAACAGCCGACCAGCTCGCCCGATGCGAGACCGGGCAGATACTTCCGCTTCTGTTCCTCGGTGCCATAGGCGTTGATCGGGTGCATGACGAGCGAGGACTGGACGCTCATCGCGCTGCGATAGCCGCTGTCGATCGCCTCGACTTCGCGCGCGACCAGGCCATAGGCGACATAGCCCAGCCCCGCGCCGCCATATTCCGGGCTGATCGTCGGACCCAGCAGGCCCAATGCGCCCATTTCGCGCATGATGGCCCGGTCGAACGATTCGTCCAGGAACGCGCGGGTGACGCGCGGCAGCAACTGTTCGCGCGCATAGGCCCGTGCCGCGTCGCGGACCATCCGCTCCTCGTCGGTCAGTTGCGCGTCGAGCGCGAACGGATCCTGCCAGTCGAACCGGCCCATCTCAGCCATCATCTGTCCTCATTGCGTGTCGGTCGAACCCTGTCCCGCTGCCGGCGCGGGGCTGGCACCGGGCGATGGCGCGACGCTGGGCAGCGTCACGACGGGCGGGAGTACGGGCAGCGGCGTCGCGGTGGCGCGACCCTGGATCGCGGCGGATTCGATCGCGTTCAGCGCGCGCCGCGCATTGATGTAGCGCTTTGCTGCGGAAATCCAGCTTTCCGCGCTGGCGGCACCCGGCATCCGCGTGATCTCCGCCAGCGCGCCCTCGACCTGCCCGGCATCGAGGAGGCGGCGGGCGCGCACCAGCCGGTCGGCGGGCAGCGGGCTCTGCGTCGTTTCCTGGCGCAGCACGACGAGTGACGACAGTTCGCGGCGCAGGCCGTCCCACCATCCGGTCTCCGGACCCGCGGTCAACAGTTTCGGCGCGATGGTGTCGAGCGCGAGCCGCAATTCCTCAAGCGTCACCGGCGCGCGCGAGGCGCGGATGATGATCGCGATCGCGGTCGGTTCGCTCGGTTCGAACCGCTGGCGCAGCTCGCCCTCGACATAGCCGAGCGGCAGCCCGCGATCGAGCGCACGGCGCGCGGCAAAGGCGAGCAGCAGCCCCTCGGCACGCCCGGCAAAGGTCGAGGCGAGCCGCGAGTCGCTGTCGATCGCGGCGAGCCGCCCTTCAAGCTCGCGGATGCGCGCCGAGAGCGCCGATTCGCGCGCATCGAGCGTCGCCAGGGTTTCCGGTGTGGCGGGCGCCTGCCCCGCGGGGTCCGCGCCGATCACCGGCTGGGGCGCGGCATCGGGCATGACCCACGCGTCGCCCCAGGTGCGATAGGCGAGCGCCATTGCGACCAGCCCGAGCACGAAGGCGGCCAGCGCGACCGTCCAGACCATCGGCCAGCGACTCCGGCGCGGACTTTGCGCCGGTGCCCCGGCGTCGAACGTCACTTCGGTCTGGTCCATGCGCGCCCTTATCCCGGTCAATGCGCGGCGGGTCAATCGGCGAGCGCGCGAGCGGCAGCGATCACGTCCGCGTCGGCCGGCCGGGCGGCGATCGCGACCGCGCACCATCCGCTGCCCGCCGCGGCGGCCGCACTCGCGCTGATCGCCGCGATGGCCGTTCCGGCACGGGCCGGCGGCGGCATCAGTTCGGCGAGGCGCGCGCCCGCCCGCACCGAATGGACGAGCGCGACCGCGCCGTTCAGCGCGGCCAGCCGGCCGGGAGCCACCGTCAGCGCGTCGCTCGCATAGACGATACGGGTCGCGGTGACGATTTCGCCCGGCAACGGCCGATGATCGCGCCCGGCCAGGTGCAGCGCGCGACATATCCCGGCGGCGGCAGCGAGGCGCGCGAGGTCCTGCGCATCGGTCGCACCGGTCGCGGCGACGCGCAGCCCGGCGGATCGTGCGGCCGCCGCCGTCCGCGCCCCGACGACATAGGCGGGCAGGGCGGCCAGCCCCGCCAGCCCCGAGCCGGCATGGCGCACCGCATTGGCGCTGGTCAGGATCAGCGCGTCATGATCGGCGGCATCCGGCGGCTGCCAGTCGATCGGCCGGACCGCGAACAGTGGCAGCCGGATCGCCACCCGGCCCGCCGCCTCGATCGCCGCCGCGGTGCGGCCATTGCCCGGATCGGGCCGCAGCACCGCGATCGGACGGCTCATCCGCCGCTGAACAGCCGGGTGATCGATGCCGGCGCGCGCGCCAGCAGCTCGGCGGCGAGGGCGCGCGGCATCATGGCGTCATCGCTGGCGGCTTCCGCCTCACCTGCGACGTGGTCGCTGCCGTCCTCCGCGAATAGTTCGGCGCGCAGCCGCATCCGGCCATCCGCGATCCGCGCGAGTGCTGCGACCGGCGAGTGACAGTCCGCCCCCAATGCCGCGAGCAGCCCGCGTTCGGCCATGACGCACGCATAGGTGTCCGCGTGGCTGATCGCCCCGATCATCGCGCGCATCCGCGCATCGTCCGCGCGGCACTCGATACCGACCGCGCCCTGCGACGGGGCCGGCAGCATCACGTCGATCGGGATCGCATGGCCGATATCGGCATGGCCCAGCCGTTCGAGCCCGGCGGCGGCGAGCAGCGTGGCGTCCGCCTCGCCCGCGTCCAGCTTGGCGATGCGGGTGGCGACATTGCCGCGGAACAGGACGATGCGCGCATCGGGGCGGAGCCGGCGGACCTGCGCCGCGCGGCGCGGCGAGCTGGTGCCGACGACGGGGTCCGGCTTCAGCTCGGCCACGGACGGCGCGCCGAGGATGCGGTCGCGGACATCGGCGCGGGGCAGCATCGCCGCGATCGCGATCTCGGTCGGGCGGATCGTCTCGACATCCTTCATCGAATGGACCGAGGCGTCGATCTCGCCATCCATCAGCGCGCGGTCCAGCTCCTTGGTCCACAGCGCCTTGCCGCCGATCTCGGCAAGCGCGCGGTCCTGCACCTGGTCGCCGGTGGTCTTGATCACGACGATTTCGACGTCGTTTTCGTCGAGGCCATGCGCGGCGATCAGCGCCGCGCGCGTCATATGGGCCTGGGTGAGTGCGAGCGGCGAGCCCCGGGTGCCGAGGCGGATCGGATTTGGCATGGTGGCTTGTGCTAGCGCGGGCATGGGCTAGAGGACAAGGCCATGGCCCTGATCCTCGGTCTTGAATCGAGTTGTGACGAAACCGCAGCCGCGCTGGTCACTTCCACCCGCGACATCCTGGCGCACAAGCTGGCGGGGCAGGAAGCTGCGCACCGGCCGTTCGGCGGCGTGGTGCCCGAGATCGCCGCGCGCGCGCATGTCGAGATGCTGGCGCCACTCGTCGAGGCCGCGCTGGCCGAGGCGGAGGTCGATCTGAGCGAGGTTGACGCGATCGCGGCGACCGCCGGGCCGGGGCTGATCGGCGGGGTCATGGTCGGGCTGGTCACCGCCAAGGCGCTGGCGCTGGCGTCGGGCAAGCCGCTGATCGCGGTCAACCATCTGGAGGGGCACGCGCTGTCGCCGCGGCTGGCCGATCCGGACCTTGCCTTTCCCTATTTGCTGCTGCTGGTATCCGGTGGTCACTGCCAGCTGTTGTTCGTGCGCGGCGTGGGCAACTATGCGCGGCTGGCCACCACGATCGACGCTGTCTCTTATACACATCT
>NZ_LSKG01000020.1:0-38823 GCF_001557005.1 Sphingomonas sp. CCH15-F11
CCGAGCGCCGCCATGTGCTCGACCGGACGATCTCGGGCGGGGTGACGCTGGAGGACGTGGTGTTCCATGTCAGCGTCGAGGAACTGCCGTTTGGCGGCATTGGTCCCTCGGGCATGGGCGCCTATCACGGGCTGCCGGGCTTCCGCACCTTCAGCCATGCGCGCAGCATCTATCAGCAGCCGAAGATCGACGTCGCCAAACTGGCCGGCCTCAAGCCGCCCTATGGCCCGGCGACACGCAAGGCGGTGCAGCGGTTGATGGGGTGAGTTGGATTTCCGAATTAGCCTGTTTCGGAATTAAACCTGTCCGTGCCGAGCCTGTCGAAGCGCTGTTGAGCGGCAATCTTTCCACGTCATCCCGGCCTTGCGCCGGGGTCCCGCTGCCTGATCCGGCGCAAGAAACAGCGAGACCCCGGGTCAAGCCCGGGGTGACGGGCATTGGGTTCGCCGGGGCGAAGTAAACGCCGCGATGGTGTAGGGGCGTCAGACGCCGTTCGGCGCCTCAGCCTTCGATGCGATAATGGATCGGCTTGAAGCTGCCGCCATTTGAGGCGGGAGCCGAGCAGGCGGTCAGGCCGATCAGCAGGTCCATCTGCGCGGTCAGCGCAATATGATCGCCGGCGCGGCTGACCGGCGGCAGGACGCTTAGCCGGCCGTCGGGTGCGACGGGCACGTTCATGAAGCAGTTGAAGGCGACCGGGATCTGGTCGGGCCGGATACCATGCGGTTCGAGTGCCCCGGCGAGGTTGCCGAAGCAGCCGCGATGGCGGGGCAGGTCGGGGTAAAAATGGTCGAACGTGTCGACCGAACATGGCGTCAGCAGAAAGTCATGGACGCCGACGGTATCGCGCACGATCTCCAGCATCACCCGCGAACGGTTGGAATAGAGCCGGTGCCCGGTGGTCAGCCGGATCGTCTCGGCATAATCGAGCGTGCGGCCTGACGAGAGGACTTCATCGGAATCCACGGCGTTGAACGCGAGCAGGTCGGCGACCTGGCATCCGCGCGGATCGATGACGACAAGTGTCTGGCCAGCCCGCAGGTGAAAGGCGGTGCCGCTGCGTTCGGGGATCTCGACGACGGGTGCGTCCATTTCAGCGCGCGGGGCCGCTATATTCAAAGGGTGCCTGCCAATCCGTGTCGACCATCCGGCCGCTATACTGCCGCGCCTCGCTCACCTCACCGTGGCGGGCAAGCATCGGGTTGCGGCTGCCTGCGATCGCCTCGTCACGGCTCAGGATCTTTTCGCGCATCCCCTCATATTTGCCGTCGGCGCGCAGGCGTTCGAACTGGTCGTGCAGATTGAAGACCATTGCCGGCCGATCAAAGCGGCGCGCGGGGCGGCTGGCATGAGGGTGGAGGCCGACGATGAAGAACGCCTCGCCACCGAAGCTCAGCGAGAAATGCGGGTTGGTCGGGTCGGGGCTGACCTTCGCATCATATTCCTGGCCGCGCCAGACATCCTTGTCCGACAGCGATTGGAGCCGTCGCCACAATGCTCGCTCGAACCCGGCTTCGCTCAGGTCGCCCGGACCGTCGAAGACGACGGCGAAGCTGCGATACATCGCGCGGTCACGCTGATACGCGGCGGCGAAGCGCAGCAGGGCGTCGTGGATGCGCACATCGTCCCATGCGCTGTCGATGCGGTCGCATGCCAGCACCTCCAGCGTGCCGCGCGCCATTGCCGCCTTGGCACCGACGCACGGAAAGTCCGCTGCAGAAACATGCGCGAACATCATCGCTTCCAGCTGCTGCTGTGCTTCGTGCTGCCAGTGGAACATGAAATTTCGGCCAATCGTCATCGGGTTACAGGACACCGCGACAACGGGCCGATGCAGCCAGGGTTCCGCCGTCCCGGCCTATTCGGGCAGATGCGCCTTGGGAAAGCCCGCCCACGCCGCGTCGTAATCGCTCTGGGCGATTTCGGCCGCGAACCGCGTCGGGCGGAACGGCCAGCGGCTTTCGACCATGAACGCCATGGTGCCGTCGATCTTGTGCGGCTTCAGCTCCGCCTCGCTCGCGCCTTTCCAGCTGGCGACGTCGGGCCCGTGCCCGGCCATCTGGTTGTGCAGCGACAGCGCGCCGGGAACGAAGCCGTCAGCCTTGGCATCATAGGCGCCCTGGATCAGCCCCATCGCCTCCGACATCACATTGCGGTGGAACCAGGGCGGGCGGAACGTGTCCTCCGCCACCATCCAGCGCGGCGGGAAGATGACGAAATCGGCGTTGGCGGTGCCCGGCACGTCGCTGGGCGAGGTCAGCACGGTGAAGATCGACGGATCGGGATGATCGAAGCTGACCGTGCCGATCGTGTTGAAGCGGGCAAGGTCGTATCGGCACGGCGCGAGATTGCCGTGCCAGGCGACGACGTCCAGCGGCGAGCGACCGAGATTGGTCGTCCACAGCCGGCCCATGAACTTCTGCACCAGCTCGAAATCGCCCTCGACATCCTCGAACCAGGCCACGGGGGTCTCGAAGTCGCGAGGGTTGGCGAGGCCATTGGCCCCGATCGGCCCCAGGTCGGGCAGGCGAAAGGGCGTGCCGTGGTTTTCGGCGACATAGCCGCGTGCCCGGCCTTCGGGCAGCGTGACGCGAAACCGCACTCCGCGCGGGATCAACGCGATCTGGCCGGGCGACAGGGCGATGCGACCGAGTTCGGTCAGCAATTCGATCCGCCCCTCCTGCGGCACGACGATGAGCTCGCCATCGGCCGAGACGAAGGCGCGCGTCACCATGTCGCGGGTGGCGCGATAGATGTGGACGGCCGCGCCCGACTGGGTCTCCGGGCCGTTCGACGCGAGCATCGTCACCATGCCGTCGATGAAGTCGGTGTCGGCGTCATAGCCGAGCGGCGACCAGCGCAGCCGGTTGGGCGCGAGCGGGGCATCGCCGGTGTCGGGCGCGAACAGGTCCGCGTCGCCATAGGGGTGGAAGGGGGGATGCGTCGCCGACGGGCGCAGGCGGTAGAGCCAGGAGCGCCGGTTTTCATGGCGGGGCGCAGTGAACGCGGTACCGGACAGCTGCTCCGCATAAAGGCCGAAGGCGGGTCGCTGCGGCGAGTTGCGCCCGACCGGCAGCGCGCCGGGCACCGCCTCGGTCGCGAAATGATTGCCGAAGCCGGTCATGTAGTCGGTCATAAATCGCCTCATCTGTCCCTCTCCCCTTGTGGGAGAGGGTTGCGAAGACTTGGCCCGGACTTGGTCCGGGCCTAGTCGTAGCTGGGTGAGGGGAACGCCAAGCTGCTGGCCGGGCTTACCCCTCATCCAACCTTCGCTAGCCAGCGAGCTGGCAAGCTGCGGTAGCCTTCTCCCACGAGGGGAGAAGGTTTTTGTGCTACTCAGCCTTTGCAGGAATGACGCCGCGGCGGATCTGGTCAAGTTCGATGCTCTCGAACAGCGCCTTGAAATTGCCTTCGCCGAAGCCGTCATTGCCCTTGCGCTGGATGATCTCGAAAAAGATCGGGCCGACCATGTTTTCGGTGAAGATCTGCAGGAGCAGGCCGCCGCCGGTCTCCGGCGCGCCGTCGATCAGGATGTGGCGCTTGCGCATTTCGTCCACGTCATGGCCGTGGCCGGGCAGGCGCTTGTCGATCAGGTCGAAATAGGTTTCCGGAGTCGTCTGGAAACGGATGCCGTTGGCACGCAGCGTGTCGACGGTCTTGAAGATATCGTCGGTGGCGAGCGCGATGTGCTGGATGCCTTCGCCCTTATAGTCGCGGATGAACTCCTCGATCTGCGAATGCTCGTCCTGGCTTTCGTTGAGCGGAATGCGGATCTTGTCGTCCGGCGCGGTCATCGCGCGGCTGAACAGCCCGGTCGCGGCTCCTTCGATGTCGAAATAGCGGATCTCGCGGAAGTTGAAGATCCGCTCATAATAGCCGGCCCAATAATCCATCCGGCCGCGCTGCAGATTATGGGTCAGGTGGTCGAGCGTATGCAGCCCGACCGAATGATCGTCGCGGCTCGCGCCCGCCACCGGCTCGAAATCAATGTCATAGATCGTTGCCGCGCCGCGCCGGTCGACCAGATAGAGGTTGGCCCCGCCAATGCCCTCGATCGCCGGGATGTTGAGCTCCGCCGGGCCGACGCGGCCCTCGACCGGCGTTGCGCCGCGCTCGACCGCCAGCTTCAGCGCCTGCGCCGCGTCCTTGACCCGGAACGCCATCGCATTGGCGGAGGGGCCGTGCTGCTCGCGGAACGCCGCGACCTGACCCGAGGGCTCCATGTTGAGGATGAAGTTGATGTCGCCCTGCGCATAATGGCGGACATGCTTCGACCGATGCGTGCCGACATGGGTGAAGCCCAGCTTGACGAACAGGTCGGCGAGCGCGTCGGGGTCGGGCCCAGTGAACTCGACAAACTCGAAGCCGTCCAGGCCCATCGGGTTGTCGCGCGGGGCGGTGGGGTCGGCGGGGCGGGTCGCGGTCATCTGGTCGGTCACGATGTTCTCCGATCGGGTTCGGGTGGAATCTGACAATCTCTAACCTACCACTCATCCTGAGTAGCCGCTGAGCTTGTCGAAGCGGCGTATCGAAGGACGCGCGGTCGCTCTCGTCCTTCGATACGGGCCTTCGGCAGGCTCAGTCCCTACTCAGGATGAGCGGTTCTGGTATTGATCATTTACCTATAGTATCAATTGATACCATTACTCGATCGGAGCCCAGATGCCAAGCCTCAGCCTCGACGATTTCCTGCCCTATCGTTTGTCGATCGCGTCCAACCTGGTGTCGGCGGCAATCGCGACCGCGTACCAGACCTTGTTCGGGCTGAAGATCGCCGAATGGCGGCTGATCGCGGTGCTGGCCGAGGGCGGGGCAATGAGCCAGCAGGCGCTGGGCGCGCGCACGCGGATGGACAAGGTGACGGTCAGCCGCGCGGCGATCGCGCTGGTCGATCGCGGGCTGCTGACCCGTGCGCGCGATGAACATGACAATCGCGCGCATGCCCTTTCGTTGAGCGCCGCGGGCCGCACGCTTTACGAACAGGTCGCGCCGCAGGCGATCGAGCTGGAGGCCGAGCTGTTCGCGGACTTCACCAAGGACGAGCGCGCGACGCTGCGCGCTTTTCTGGCGCGGATCGAGGCGGCTGCGGACGCGATGGCCGTGCAACGGGCTTGATCGAGCGGCGCCTTCGCGGCTAACGACGCCTCTGCCTCCCCAGGGCTGTTCGCGAACCGACGGAGGAATTGCCGCATGCCCATGTCCACCCCCCAGCCGGTCGACCGTGCGGGCCTGAAGGTCGCGGGCGTGCTTGCGCGCTTCATCGAGTCCGAAGTGCTGCCGCCGCTCGACCTCGCACCGCAGGCGTTCTGGCAGGGCGCGCGCGAAATCTTCGACCGCTTCGTTCCCGAAAACCGCGCGCTGCTGGCGCGCCGGGACGAGCTGCAGGCCGAGCTCGACCGCTGGCACGGCGATCACCCCGGTCCGATCCAGAGCCAGCCGGCCTATCAGCAATTCCTGCGCGATATCGGCTATCTGGTGCCCGAGCCCGACGGCTTCACGATCACCACCGCCAATGTCGATGCCGAGATCGCGACGATGGCGGGACCGCAGCTGGTCGTGCCGTCGTTGAACGCGCGCTTCGTGCTTAACGCAGCCAATGCCCGTTGGGGCAGCTTGTACGACGCGCTCTACGGCACCGATGCGCTGCCGGGCACGCCGACGCCGGGCGGCTATGACGCCGCGCGCGGCGCACAGGTGATCGCGGCGGCCAAGGCGTTTCTGGACCAGGCGGTGCCGCTGGTCGACCTGCGCTGGGCTGAATGGGCGGGCGGCGACCTGCCGCTCGCCAAGCCCGAACAGTTCATCGGGTCGCGCGGCGACAATCTGCTGTTCCGCAATCACGGCCTGCATGTCGAGGTGGTGATCGACCGCGCGCATCCGGTCGGCGCGACCGACCCGGCGGGCATTGCCGACGTGATCCTGGAATCGGCGCTGACCACCATCGTCGATCTGGAGGATTCGGTCGCCGCGGTCGATGCCGAGGACAAGACCGCCGCCTATGCCAACTGGCTGGGCCTGATGCGCGGCGACCTGAGCGAGACATTCGACAAGGGCGGGCGGACGATGACGCGCACGCTCAACCCGGACCGCGACTATGCCGCGCCGGATGGCACGCGCTTCACGCTGCCCGGCCGGTCGCTGCTGTTCGTGCGCAATGTCGGCCATCTTATGACGACGCCTGCGCTGCACCTAAGCGACGGGTCGGAAGCGCCCGAGGGCATTCTCGACGCGATCGTCACCTCGACCATCGCGATGCACGACCTGAAGGGGCTGGGCCGCACGCGCAACAGCCGCGCCGGATCGGTCTATATCGTCAAGCCCAAGATGCACGGGCCGGAGGAAGCGGCCTTCACCAACCGGCTGTTCGACGCGGTCGAGGATCTGCTGGGCCTCACGCGTCACACGGTCAAGGTGGGCGTGATGGACGAGGAGCGGCGGACCTCCGCCAACCTTGCCGCGTGCATCCACGCCGTGCGCGAGCGGATCGTCTTCATCAACACCGGCTTCCTCGACCGCACCGGCGACGAGATCCACACCGCGATGCGTGCGGGCGCGATGATCCCCAAGGCGGAGATGAAGGCGACCGACTGGATCAAGGCCTATGAGGACCGCAATGTCCGCATCGGGCTGAAGCACGGCCTGTCGGGCCGCGCGCAGATCGGCAAGGGCATGTGGGCCGCACCCGACCGCATGGCCGACATGATCGAGCAGAAGATCGGCCATCCGATGAGCGGGGCCAACACCGCCTGGGTGCCATCGCCGACCGCCGCGACGCTGCACGCGATGCACTATCACCAGGTCGACGTGTTCGCCCGCCAGCGCGCGATTGCCGCGGAGGCGGTGCCGGCGCTCGACGCGCTGCTGACCGTGCCGGTCGCGGTCGACGGGCGCAACTGGAGCGCCGAAGAGGTCACACGCGAACTCGACAACAATGCGCAGGGCATATTGGGTTATGTCGTGCGCTGGATCGACCAGGGCGTGGGCTGTTCAAAGGTGCCCGACATCAACGATATCGGATTGATGGAGGATCGCGCGACGTTGCGGATCAGCTCGCAGCATCTGGCCAACTGGCTGCTGCACGGCATCGCGACCCCGGAGGAGGTCGACGCGGCGCTGCGCCGCATGGCCGCCAAGGTCGACGCACAGAATGCCGGCGATCCCGCCTATCGCGCGATGGCCGGGCGCGAGACGCAGAGCCTGGCCTATCAGGCTGCGCGGGCACTGGTCTTTTCGGGCGTCGATCAACCCAATGGCTATACCGAGCCGTTGCTGCATCATTATCGCCGCGTGCAAAAAGCTGGCTGAAACCCGATCGCGATTGATGCGTTGGCATCTTTCGCGAAGTGCCTGTTCCAGCGGGGCGGGAAGAGCCGAAAGAAGGCGCGGTGCAGGCCAAGGGGTTGACGAGTTGCGCAATAGTGGTGCTGGCGGGCCTGAGCCTGGCGGCATCGCCATGCCATGCGCAGGACACGCCAAACCCGCAATCCGACAAGCCGATCGTCGCCGACAGCGAGTTCGAGGATGCGCTGCCGCCGCTGTCAGACGACCTGAACGCGCCGCTCGAACCGATGGTGCCGGCGTTGCCCACCCCGCAAGCGCCGCCGGTTCAGCCCGACGCCCCGGAGATTGCAGCGCCCGAGGCGCTTCCCGCCGAGATCGCGCAGCCGCTGCCGGGTCTCGCGCAATTCGACGCGGAGCCGCTTGTCGAGGTGGCCGCGCCCGACGACGAAAATGTCGAGATCCGCTACGACTATACGGTGCGCGGCCTTGATGTCGTCGGGCTGGAGAACGCGTTCGAGGAATTTTCGGCGCTGGAGAAGGGCGACGGCAAGGCGGCGAACGCGACGATGGTTGCCGCGCGTGCCCGCGAGGACGAATTGCTCGCCGTCCGGCTGATGCAGTCGCGCGGCTATTACGATGCCACCGCGACCTCAGTGCTCGAACAGGGCGCGGGACGCGACGGCCGGCTGCGCGCGGTGATCAACGCGGTGCCCGGCGAACGCTATCGATTGGGCGAGGTGAGGGTGGCCCACGATCCGGTGGTGCCGCCCGGACTGGTGCGCGACGCGTTGCCGCTGACCACGGGCGAGCCGATCGACGCCGATCGTGTGCAGGGCGCGGAGGCCAATGTCAGCCTGCAGCTGGTACAGAACGGCTATCCGTTCGCCGAGGTCGGCCAGCGCGACATCCTGCTCGACGAGGTGACGCTGACCGGCGACTACACGCTGCCCGTCGACACGGGGCCGCGATCGACCTTTGGCGGCTTCGTATCGCGTCGCGCGCTGTTGCCGGGCGAGCCGAGGTCGCGCGAACGTGTTGGTGCGGGTCCGGGTCCGGGCGAGGAAGGCGCTGACGCAGCGACCCGCGCGCGTCGCCGCGTCCCCGACGTGTTCGACGCCGAACATCTCGCGCTGCTCGCCCGCTTCGAGCCGGGCGAGCTTTACGACAGCCGGAAGGTCGACGACCTGCGCCAGGCGCTGGTCGCCACGGGGCTGTTCCGCACGGTGTCGGTCGAGCCGCAGCGGACCGGGCGGCCCGGTCCCGACGGCACCGAGCAGGTCGACCTGCTCGTCCGCCAGCGTGCCGGGCCGGCGCGGACGATCTCCGCCGAGGGTGGTTATGGCACTGGCCAGGGCCTGCGCATCGAAGGCGCGTGGACGCACCGAAACCTGTTCCCGCCCGAAGGGGCGCTGATCGCGCGCGCGGTCGCGGGCACGCAGGAACAGGGCGCAAGCGTGACGTTCCGGCGATCGAATGCGGGCCGCCGCGACCGGACATTCCAGGCGACGGTCAGCGCGAACCGGAGCAATTACAATGCGTTCGAAGCGTTCACCGGCGGCATCGCCGCGCGCTGGTCCTATGATTCCACGCCGATCTGGCAAAAGCGTTTCACTTATGCCTACGGCTTCGAGCTGATCGGCACGAACGAGGATAATTTCGACCTGGCGCGCAGCGTGCCCGATCGCGGCACCTATTTCATCGCCGCGCTGCCGCTGTTCGCCGGTTTCGACACTTCCGACGACCTGCTCGACCCGACCCGGGGCTTTCGCCTCAATGCAACGGTGCGGCCGGAGACGTCGGTGCGCGGCGCGTTCCGCCCCTATGTCGCGACGATCCTGGAGGGCACCGCCTACTACCCGGTGCGCGACGACCTGGTGATCGCGGGACGCGTGCGGGTCGGGTCGATTCAGGGCGTCGAGCGCAATGACCTCGCCCCGTCGCGGCGGTTGTACAGCGGCGGCGGCGGTTCGGTGCGCGGTTTCGGCTTTCAGGAACTCGGACCGCGGGTCGAGATCATCGAGATTGACGAGGAAACCGGCGAACCCAGTTCCAGCTTTCGCTACATCGGCGGGCGCAGCCTGAACGAGTTCGCGCTGGAGGCGCGCTATCGCTTCGGCAATTTCGGCATCGTGCCGTTCATCGATGCGGGACAGGCCTATACCGGCACGCTCCCCGAATTTTCCGACATCCGTTTCGGCGTCGGGGTCGGCGCGCGCTACTATACCAATTTCGGACCGCTGCGGATCGACGTGGCGACGCCGATCAACCGGCGACCGGGCGAGTCGACCCTGACGCTTTACCTCTCGATCGGGCAGGCGTTTTGATGGACGACGCCGCACCCGGACCCGCACCTGCCGAGGCGACGGCGCGTCGTCCGGTGGCCGGGCGCGTGCTGCGCGGGTTGGCAATCGCGATCGTCGCGTTGCTGGCGCTGCTCGTCCTCGCCGCAGTTGTGCTCAGCACGTCGCCGGGTCGCCGCTTCGTCGCCGACCGGATCAACGGCTATACGCTCGCATCGGGGCTGAACCTTCAGGTCGGGCGGATCGACGGGTCGATCTATGGCGCGATGGTGCTTTACGATGTGCGGCTGCGCGATCAGCGCGGCGTCTTTGCGACGTCGCCAGAGCTGCGGCTGGACTGGCGCCCGCTGGCGTTTGCGCGCAACCATGTCGACATCCGCGCGCTGACCAGCCCGCTGATCCGCATCGCGCGGTTGCCGGAGCTGAAGGCGGTGCCGAGCGATCCCGACGCGCCGATCCTGCCCGACATCGACATCGACGTGGACCGGCTTGCCATCGACCGCATCGAACTCGCGCCGCCGGTCGCGGGCCGGCGCGCGACGTTGCGGCTGGCGGGGGCAGCGCACATCGCCGACCGCCGCGCCCAGATAAATGCGGAAGCGGTCGCGATCGCCGCGCCTGGACTGGCGGGTGGCGACCAGCTGATGCTGCGGCTCGACGCCGTGCCCGATGCCGACCGCCTCGACCTCGCGCTCGACCTGCGCGCACCCAAGGGCGGCGTGCTGGCCGGCATCACCGGTGCCGACCTGCCCCTGCAACTGATGGTCGGCGGGCGCGGCAGCTGGGCGCGCTGGGACGGTCGCGTGCGCGGCGCGATGGGCGGACAGCCGCTCGCCGATCTGGGCGTGGCGGCACGCGACGGGCGCTTCGCGGTGCGCGGCATCGCCCGACCCGGACTGGTGCTGGAGGGGCCGGTCGAGCGGCTGACCCGCCCGGGCCTCAAGGTCGCGCTCGACGCGACGCTGGGCGATGCGCGCCGGGTCGATGCCGATCTGCGGCTGTCCTCCGATGCGCTGGCGATGACCGCGCGCGGGCTGCTGGATCTCGGTGCCAGCCGCTTTGGCGACGTCCGCGTCGACGCGCTGTTGCGCACGCCGGGCGCGATCGCGGACAATCTGAACGGCGACACGGTGCGCGCGACGCTGGCACTCGCCGGACCCTTTGCCACGCCGACGGTCGATTATCGGGTGACCGCCGCCGCGATCGGGTTCGGCACCACCGTTGTCGAGCGTTTGCAAGCCGAAGGCCGGGCGACGGTTGATGCCGACCGCATCCTCATCCCGGTGTCGGCGCGCGCGATGCGGGTGCGCGGGCTCAACGCCGCGGCGGGCGGCTTGCTGACCAATGTCCGGGTCGACGGCGACCTGGCGGTGAATGGCGCGACGATCCTGTCGGACAATCTACGGCTGCGATCCGATCGTATCGAGGCGACCGCGATCCTGGTCGCCGATATCGCCGCGGGACGCTACACCGGTGCGCTGAAGGGGCGGGTGAACGATTATCGCATCGACAGCGTCGGCATCGTCAATGTCCAGACCGACGCCGATCTCTATACCGCCCCCGGCGGCGGTTACGGCATTCGCGGGCGCGTCGCGTTGCGCACTGCGCGGATCTTCAACGACGGCGCGCGATCGTTCCTGGGCGGCAACGCCTATGCCAGCGCGCAGGTCGGCATCGCGCCCGACGGCCGGCTGACGCTGGCGCGGCTGCGGCTCAACGCGCCCGATTTCCGCATCACCGACGGGTCGGGCAGTGTGGTCGCCGACGGGCCGATCCGCTTCGCCGCCACCGGCTATTCGACTCAGTACGGCCCGGTGGCCGCACAGGTCGAGGGGACGGTGGCCCGGCCCGTCGTCCTTCTGCGCGCCGCGCGCCCGGGGGTCGGCGTCGGGCTGAGCGACCTGGTCGCGCGCGTGCGCGGACAGGGGGACGGATACGCGATCGTCGCCAATGGCGAAACCGATTACGGGCCCGTGCGCGCCGACGTGCTGCTGCGCACCGCAGGCGCGTTGAGCGTCGACGTCCGCGCCGCGCGCTTCGCCGGCATGGACATTACGGGGCGGCTTCGCCAGGCCCCGGCCGGGCCGTTTGCAGGCGCGCTCGATTTCGGCGGATCGGGCGTCAACGGCGTCGCCCGACTGTCGGCCGCGGGCGCGACGCAGCGGGTGGATGTAAATGCGCGCGCCAGCAACGCGGTCATTCCGGGCGATGCCGGCCTGACCATCGGACGGGCGACGATCACCGGCAGCGCGCTGCTCGCGGAAACCCCGACGATCACGGGTGACGCGCAGTTCGCCGACGTCAGCACCGGCAATTTCGTGCTCGCGCGCGGGCGCGGCCGGATCAACCTGCGCGGCGGCAGCGGCACCGCGCAGCTGTTCGGCGAAGGATCGTCGGGCGTGCCGTTCCGCATCGCCGCCAATGCGCGCATCGCACCCGACCAATATGTCGTCGCGCTGGAGGGGGCGGGCAACGGCATCGACTTCCGGACCGCCACGCCGGCCCGCATCGTTCGCAGCGAAGGGGTGTGGCGGCTGGCACCGACGCGGATCGACCTGAAGGGCGGATCGATGACGCTCGCCGGCCGCTATGGCAATGGGCTGGCGATGCAGTCGCGGATCACGTCGCTTGACCTGTCGCTGGTCAATGCCTTCCTGCCGGGGCTGGGCATCGCGGGCGCCGCCAGCGGCAGCGTCGACTTCACGCAGGGGCAGGGTGCCCGCGTGCCCGAGGCGGACGCGCGCTTGACGATCAAGGGGTTCCGCCGGTCGAGCCTGAGCAGCGTGTCGGCGCCCGTCGACATCGTCTTTGCGGGCAATGTCGATGCCGGCGGTGGCCAGGGGCGGGCGCTGATTCGGCGTGGCGACACGACGATCGGGCGCATGGTCGCGACGCTCGCGCCTTTGCCCGCCGGGGCGGGGGGCTGGGTCCAGCAATTGCTGGCCGCGCCGCTCGACGGCGGCCTCCGCTACAACGGCCCGGCGGGCGTGCTGTTCTCCTTTGCGGGCATTGCCGACCAGCAACTGTCGGGGCCGGTTGCGGTGGGCGTGGATTTCGGCGGACGGCTGGGCGCGCCGCAGCTGAACGGCGTGGTCCGGGCGACCAACCTCACCTATGACAACGAAACCTACGGCACGCGGCTGACCGCGATGCGACTGAACGGCCGCTTCACGCGCGACCGGTTCGACCTGACCGACCTGAGCGCGCGCGCGGGCGAGGGCACGGTGCAGGCCACGGGCACGATCGGGCTGGCCGCAGACCGGGGCTTTCCGATCGACATCCGTGCCAAGCTGGCCAATGCGCGGCTGGCGCGCGGCGATTCGCTCGGCGCGACCGCCACCGGGGATATCCGTATCGTCAACGGGCCGGATGGCGGCGGCATTACGGGTCAGCTGACGATCCCCGAGGCGCGGTACCAGATCGTCTATCAGGGCGCGTCGGAAGTGCCCGCGCTGACCGGCGTCCGCCGCAAGCGCGAGATTGCGCGCGCGGCCGATGCCCGCGCCCGCCCACGCCCAACACCGCCGCCGACGCCGGGCAATTTCCGCCTCAACCTGAGGATCAACGCCGACAACCGCGTGTATGTCAGCGGGATGGGGCTCGAATCCGAATGGAGCATCAACCTGCGCGTCCGCGGCACCGCCACCGACCCGCGCGTCGTCGGGCGTGCGGAGGTGATCCGCGGCACCTACAGTTTTGCGGGGAAGCGGTTCGACCTGACGCGCGGCATCGTCAATTTCGAAGGCGGTCCGGTCAGCAACCCGCAGCTCGACATCGCGGCCAGCACGCGCGCGGATGACGTGACGGCGACGCTCAGCATCAGCGGTTCGGGTCAGTCGCCGCGGGTCGTGTTCAGCTCGACGCCCGCGCTCGCCCAGGACGAGGTGCTGTCGCGGCTGCTGTTCGGGCGGTCGGTCACCGACCTGTCGGCGACCGAGGCGATCCAGCTTGCCGCGGCGCTCAATTCGCTGCGCGGCGGTGGCGGCGGGCTCAATCCGCTGGGCAGCCTGCGCTCCGCGGTCGGTATCGACCGGCTGCGCATCCTGGGCGCGGATGAGGCGAGCAATCGCGACATCGCGCTGGCGGCGGGGCAGTACATCACCGACGACATCTATGTGGAGATCATCACCGATGCGCGGGGCTTTACCGCCACGCAGCTGGAAATCGCGCTGACCCGCGCGCTCAGCGTCCTGTCGCAGACCAGCTCGTTCGGTGGCTCCAACGTCAATGTCCGCTACTCGCGCGACTATTGACACCGATGTAAATTCTTCCCTTCCGCGCCGCGATCCCTTACGCTTCCGGGTGAAGAGGATGCGCATGACCGAGCATGTCGACGTGATCGTGGTGGGTGCGGGCCTGTCCGGCATCGGCGCGGGCTATCATCTCCGGACGCGTTGCCCCGACCGCAGCTTCGTCATCCTGGAGGGGCGTGACCGCATCGGCGGGACGTGGGATTTGTTCCGCTATCCGGGCATCCGTTCGGATTCGGACATGTACACGCTGGGCTTTTCGTTCCGGCCATGGACCCAGGCCAAGGCGATCGCCGACGGCCCGGCGATCCTCAACTATCTCCGCGAAACGGTGCGCGAGCACGACCTCGACCGGCATATCCGGCTGCAGCACCGCATGGTGCGCGCAGAATGGTCGAGCGAGGCGGCGCGCTGGACGATCGAGCTGGAAATCGGGCCCGGTGGCGAGAAGCGGCAGATGACCTGCGCCTTCCTGTTCATGTGCTCGGGCTATTACAACTACCAGCGCGGCTATACCCCCGACTTTGCGGGGATCGACGGCTTTGCGGGGCGCGTGGTGCACCCGCAATTCTGGCCTGACGATCTAGATTATGCCGGCAAGCGCGTGATTGTCATCGGCAGCGGCGCGACCGCAGTGACGCTGGTGCCCGAGATGGCGAAGCAGGCAGCGCAGGTGACGATGCTGCAGCGGTCGCCGACCTATATCGTGTCGCGTCCGTCGGAAGACGGGATCGCCAATGCGATGCGCCGGGTGCTGCCCGCGCGCCTCGCCTATGCCCTGACCCGCTGGAAGAATGTGGCGATGCAGCAGTTCTTCTATCGAATCGCCCGCAAGCGTCCGGCGGAGACCAAGCAGCGGCTGGTCGGCATGGTTCGCGACGAACTCGGCAGCGGCTACGATGTGGAAACGCATTTCACGCCAAGCTATAACCCGTGGGACCAGCGCATCTGCCTGGTGCCCGACGCCGATCTGTTTGCGGCGATCCGTTCGGGCGCGGCTGCGGTGATGACTGGACAGATCGACCGGTTCGTTGCCGACGGCATCCGGCTGACCACGGGCGAGGTCCTGCCCGCCGACATGGTTGTCACCGCGACCGGGCTGGAGCTGCAGCTGATGAGCGACGTGCCGCTGTGGATCGACGGCAAGCGCGTCGACCCGGCGGAGACGCTGAATTACAAGGGGATGATGTTCAGCGGCATCCCCAATCTTGCCTACACTTTCGGCTATACCAACGCGTCGTGGACGCTGAAGGCGGACCTGACGTCCGAATATGTCTGCCGCCTGCTCAACACGATGCGCAAGCGCGGGCTGCGCCAGTGCACGCCGCAGCCTTCGGGCGCGATCGAGCCTGCGCCCTTTCTCGATTTCACGTCGGGCTATGTCCAGCGCGCGCTGGCGCGCTTTCCCAAACAGGGATCGCGCAAGCCGTGGCGGCTTAACCAGAATTATATGCGCGACGTGATGACGTTGCGCTTCGGGTCGGTGGACGACGAGATGGTCTTTTCCAACCCCGAACCCCGCCGGGACCGTCAACGCGCGGCGTGATCGCCGACGACCGACCCGCCGCCACGCTTTGGTGTTGCAGTGCGAAACAAATTCGCGCCGGATGCGTTCGTCATCGCGGGAGGCAGAATTCATGATCGAAGCCGATCGGAGAGGCGAGCCGATGGTCGACCTCGCGCGCCCGCCATCGGCGCTGGGCGACGGAGCCGCGCTGTTTCTCGATTTCGATGGCACGTTGGTGGCGATCGCCGCGCGTCCCGATGCCGTATGCGTCTCGCCAGATTTGCCCGCGCTGATCCAGCGCCTGCGCGATCGGCTGGGTGGGCGGCTGGCGATCATCAGCGGCCGCGCGCTCGACGATCTGGATGCGTTGCTGGAGCTTCCGGACATCGCGGCAAGCGGCAGCCATGGCGCCGAGCTGCGCTGGCCGGACGGCACGCGACAGCCGGTGAATCGTCCAGTGGCGCTCGATGGAATCACTGCCCAACTCCATGCTTTCGCCGCCGATCACTCCGGTACGCTCGTCGAAGCGAAGCCGCTGGGGGTGGCGCTGCATCATCGCGGCGCGCCGGATGCTGCGGATGCGTGCGCAGCAATCATGCAGCATTTCGCGGAGTCGGAGGGGTTTGCGCTGCAGACAGGAAAGATGGTGCACGAGCTTCGCCTGCCCGGATCGACCAAGGGCGATGCCGTGCGCGCGTTCATGGCCGACCCGCAGTTCGCCGGCAGCGTTCCGGTGTTCGTCGGCGACGATGTGACGGATGAGGAGGGATTTTTGGCGGTGGCGGGTTTTGGTGGACTGGGTGTGCTGGTCGGCGAACTGCGCGAGACCGCTGCACGCGCGCGGCTGGACGATGTCGCGGCGGTGCACGACTGGCTGTCCGGTCTGGTGGGAGCGGGGCATTGAGCGCGGCGACGCTCGACCTCTGGCCGATCGGCAATTGCCAGGTCAGCGCGCTGATCGACCGCAATGCGCGGATGGTATGGGCATGCGTGCCCCGCGTCGACGGCGATCCGATGTTTTCCGCGCTCATCGCCGGGCACGACCCGGGATCGGCTGACGCGACCGGACTGTGGGCGATCGATCTGGAGGGATGCGTGTCGGTCGCGCAGCATTACCTGCCCAACACACCGATCCTGGTCAGCACGCTGACCGATGCGGAGGGGAGCGCGATCGAGATCGTCGATTTCTGTCCGCGCTTCGAGCGGCTGGGGCGCACCTATCGTCCGGTCGCCTTTGCCCGTCGCGTCCGCCCGCTGTCGGGACGGCCACGGATCCGCGTTCGCCTGCGTCCCACGCGCGGCTGGGGCGATGCGGCGATTGAGCGGACCAGCGGGTCCAACCATCTGCGCTATCGCCTCGATGGCATGTTTGTCCGCCTGTCGACGACGGCGCCGGTCGGCCTGATCGAGGCTGAGCGCGCATTCCGGGTCGAGGGGCCGCTGCATTTCTTCCTGGGTCCGGACGAGAGCTTTTCGGGCGATATCGCGACCACGTTCGAGGAGATGCTGAGCTATACCACCCGCCATTGGCAGCATTGGGCGCGGGGGCTGGCGACGCCGTTCGAGTGGCAGGACGTCGTCATCCGCTGCGCGATCACGCTGAAGCTTTGCCAGCACGAGGAAACCGGCGCGATCGTCGCCGCGCTGACCACGTCGATTCCGGAACATGCCGGGTCGCAGCGCAACTGGGACTATCGCTATTGCTGGATCCGCGATGCCTATTACACGGTGCAGGCGCTCAACCGCGTTGGCGCGCTCGACGTGCTGGAGGGCTATCTCGGCTATCTGCGCAACATCGTCGATCAGGCGCAGGGCGGCGACATCCAGCCGCTCTATGGCGTCCTCGGCGAGCAGGAGCTGACCGAACGCACCGCGCCGGGCCTCGCCGGCTATCGCGGCATGGGGCCGGTTCGCGTCGGCAACCAGGCGTATGAGCAGCGCCAGCACGACGCCTATGGCCAGATCGTGCTGTCCAACGTTCAGGCGTTTTTCGACGCGCGGCTGTTCCGCGTCGCCAATGCCGAGGATTTCGAGGCACTGGAGCGCGTCGGCGAGCGCGCCTGGCAATTGTATGATCAGCCCGACGCGGGTTTGTGGGAGCTGCGCACGCGTCAGGCGGCGCACACCTATTCCGCCGCGATGTGCTGGGCAGCATGCGACCGGCTGGGCAATGCGGCGACGCGGCTCGGTCTCGATGCGCGCGCCGACTTCTGGAACGCGCGCGCCGACGTCATGCGCGCGCGGATCGAGGATGCAGCCTGGCGCCCGGGCACCAACCGGATTTCGGCGACCTTTACGGGCGATGATCTCGACGCCAGCCTGTTGCAGCTGCTCGACCTGCGGTTCCTGTCACCCGACGATCCGCGCTTTCGGGGCACGCTGGACGCTGTCGAGACCGGGCTGCGGCGCGGATCGCACATGCTGCGCTATGATACCGAGGACGATTTCGGCCTGCCCGAAACCGCATTCAACGTGTGCACCTTCTGGTTGATCGAGGCGCTGCATTTCACCGGCCGCGATGCCGACGCGCGTGCCCTGTTCGAGGAAATGCTGGCGCGCCGCACCGCCGCCGGCCTATTGTCGGAGGATATCGACCCGGCCAGCGGCGAACTCTGGGGGAACTATCCCCAGACCTATTCGCTGGTCGGTATGATCAATTGCGCCGTCCTGTTGAGCAAACCGTGGAGCGCGATCCGATGAACCGGCTGATCATCATTTCCAATCGCGTGTCCGCGCCGACCGATTCGAAGTCGGGGGCGCAGGGCGGGCTGGCGGTCGCGCTCGCGGCGGCGCTGCGCGAATATCGCGGGCTGTGGTTCGGATGGTCGGGCGAGACGACGGACGTGTTCAGCGGCCATATCAACTTCCAGCGCGCGCATGGCGTCACCACGGCGACGGTCGACCTGGAGGAACAGGACGTCGACGAATATTATAACGGTTTCGCCAATCGTACGCTGTGGCCGCTGTTCCATTACCGCATCGACCTGGCCGAATATGCCCGCGACTTCGCAGGCGGCTACAAGCGTGTGAACGAGCGGTTCGCCGATACCGTCCGCCCGCTGATCGAGCCGGACGACGTGATCTGGATCCAGGATTATCACATGTTCCCGCTCGGGGGCGAGCTGCGCGACCGGGGCTGCAAGAACCGGATCGGCTTTTTCCTCCACATTCCGTGGCCGCCGCGCCGGCTGCTCAATACATTGCCCGAGGCGGGCGAGCTCGTCGCGACGCTGTTCGCCTATGACGTCATCGGCTTTCATATCGAGGAGTGGCTGGAAAGCTTCTGCGATTTCGCGATCAAGGATCTGGGTGCCGAGCGGATCGCGCCGGACGTGCTGAAACTGGGCGCGCGCACGGTGCGCGTCGTCGCCAACCCGATCGGCATCGACACGCAGGAATTCGTCGCCGCCGCCAATTCGCCGCCCGCACGGCTCAGCTATCGGCGGATGCGCGACAGTGCGGTCGGGCGCGACATGATCGTCGGAGTCGACCGGCTGGACTATTCCAAGGGGCTGGAGGAACGCTTCCTCGGCTATGAGCAGTTCCTCAAGGATCACCCCGAGGAGCGCAAGGAGGTGTTCCTGCTCCAGATTGCGCCGCCGTCGCGCGGCGCGGTCGAGAGTTATCAGAAGATCCGCGCCACGCTGGAGGGGCTGTCGGGCCGGATCAACGGCGGCTATGCCGATGTCGACTGGGTGCCGATCCGCTATGTCAATCAGGGCTATCCCCGCGACGTGCTGGCCGGCATCTATCGCGCGGCGCGGATCGGTCTGGTGACGCCGTTGCGCGACGGGATGAACCTGGTCGCCAAGGAATATGTCGCGGCGCAGGATCCGGAGGACCCCGGCGTGCTGATCCTGTCACGCTTTGCGGGCGCGGCCGCGCAGCTGGGCGAAGGCGCGTTGCTTGTCAATCCGTACAGCGCGGAGGAGATGTCCGACGCGATCCTGCGCGCGCTGCGCATGCCGCGCGACGAGCGCCAGGCGCGGTGGCGGCGGATGATGGACAATGTCGAGCAGCAGGACGTGATCTGGTGGCGCAAGCGCTTCACCGACCTGCTGATGGACGATGTCGAGGTCTCGGCAGAGGCCTGACCGCGCCGACCCGGTTCAGCTTCTGGAAAGCCGGCTTCGTCGAGGATGCGCAGTCACCTTTGACGATCGATGCGGAGTAACGCGATGCTCTTTGCGGTTTTGGCGTTGCTCGCCGCCCCGGCGGGGCAGGATGCGGAGCCGGCTGCGGGCGGCACGCCGCCGCAACGGATTATCAACCTGATCGTTTATGGCGACGATCCCTGCCCAAGCGGCGGCCCCGACGACATCGTCGTATGCTCGCGCGAGGATCGCGACGAGCAGTACCGCATTCCCAAGCAGTTCCGTGAACGCCCCGTCGAGCCTCCCAGCGCAAGCTGGACGCGGCGCGCCGAATTGATTGAGGAAGTCAATCGCGTCGGCCGTCCCGGCAGTTGCTCCCCGGTCGGAACCGGCGGTCAGACCGGGTGCAACAGCGCGTTGCTTCGGCTGTGGCGCGACGATCGCGACGCGAAGCGGGTCGAGGCGGGGCGGCTGGAGTCCACCCTGCGCCGCGACGATGCCGAGGACGACGACAACGACGACGACAAGGACGATTGAGCGCGGTCTATTGCCCGAAGCCGGGCGCCGCCGCGCGCGCCAGCGCGTCGCGGGCGGCCGCGAGAAGCGCGCCGGCCTTGGCTTCGCACTCGCGCTGTTCATAGGCGGGGTCGCTGTCGGCGACGATCCCTGCGCCCGCCTGAACATGCATCACCCCGTCCTTGACCACCGCGGTACGCAGCACGATGCAGCTGTCCATCGATCCGTCGGGTGAGAAATAGCCGACGCCGCCGGCATAGGCACCGCGCGTTTCGGGTTCGAGCTCCGCGATGATCTCGCACGCGCGCACCTTTGGCGCGCCGCTGACGGTTCCGGCGGGGAAGCCAGCGAATAACGCGTCGATCGCGTCACGCGCCGGCGCGATACGCCCGACCACATTCGATACGATGTGCATGACGTGGCTGTAGAATTCGACCATGTAGCTGTCGGTCACCCGCACGCTGCCCGCTTGTGCTACCCGGCCGACATCGTTGCGGCCCAGATCGAGGAGCATCAGATGCTCGGCGCGCTCCTTGGCATCGGCGAGCAGGCTGGCGCGGTTCGCCTCGTCCTCCGCCGCGTTCGCGCCGCGCGGGCGCGTGCCGGCGATCGGACGGATCGTCACCTCGCCGTCGCGTACCCGGACCAGGATTTCGGGGCTCGAGCCCGTCAGCGCGAACCCGGGCAGGTCGAGATGGTAGAGAAAGGGCGACGGATTGATCCGGCGCAGCGCGCGATAAAGCTCGAACGGCGGCAGCGGGAAGGGGGCGCGGAAACGCTGCGCCAGCACGACCTGAAAGATGTCGCCCGCGGTGATGTAATCCTTTGCGGCGGCGACCATTGCCCGATACCGCCCGGCGGGCAGCACGGGTTCGAGCGCGATGTCGCAGGCCGCATCGATCCGCGCGGGCGCGGGCAGCGGGCTGGCGGTGAGCGCGGCGGCGGTCGCCTCGATCCGGTCGGCCGCGCGATCGAGCGTCGCGTCGATGCCGTCGCCGGGCCAGACCGGCGCGACGATGAACAGCGCGTCCGCCAGCCGGTCGAAGATCAGGATGACGGTCGGGCGCACGAACATCATGTCGGGCACGTCGATCGGATTTGCCGGCGGGCGCGGCAGTCGTTCGACGAGGCCGACGGTCTCATAGCCGAAATAGCCGACCAGACAGGCTAGCGCGCGGGGGAGCTCGCCCGGCACGTCCATGCGGCAATCGGCGACCAGCGCGCGCAGCGCGTTGAGACTGGGCGCGTCGCACGGGATGAAGGCGTCGCGGTTGGTCAGCCAGTCGCGGTTGATCGACGCATTATTGCCTTCGGCCCTGAATACGAGATCGGGGGCCAGCCCGATCAGGCTGTGGCGCCCGCGCACCGACCCGCCCTCGACCGACTCGAGCAGGAAATCGCCGCGCCCCGGCTGCATCAGCTTGAGCGCGGCGGCGACCGGGGTTTCGGTATCCGCGACCTGGCGTTGCCACACCAGCGCGGGCACCCCGCGCGCCAGCGCGTCGCGGGCGCGATCGAGCCCCTGGATCATCGGGTCACGGCGTCGGCGCGGACTGGCCGGCAAGGTCGCTGCGGACCTTGTTCAAGGCGCCCAGGTTGCGCTTGACGCCGGCCTCTGCTTCGGCCGCCTTCACGAATTGTTCGGCATATTCGCGACCGATCACCCCGCCCAGCGCGGAGCGGCTTGCGCCGATCAGCTGCGCATTGCCCTTGGCATCGCCGGGGATGATGTCCTCCAGATACACGACGAACCAGCCGCTCGTATTGTCGCCGCGCGCAATCTTGGCGCGCTTCTCGGTCATCGCGAACATCAGCTCGATCGCTGGCGGCACCTGGGCCTCGCGGTTGCGCTGCTGCGCGGCGAGCTGCGCGCGCGAGAGCTTTGCCGGCGTCGGGGCGGGCAGCTTGAGCCCGGTCTGGCGCATCGCGTCGGGCAGCGCGGTGCCGGCATTGACCTTGGCCGCGACCCCCTCAGCAATCGTGCGCGCGCGATCGAAGGCGCGTTCGGCGACGAAATCACGCAGCACTGCGTCGCGCACCCGTGCCAGCGGCGGCGGGGCGGCTTCCTGGATCGCGCCGAGCGCGACGAGCGCGAAGGTACCGTCTTCACCGACCTGAACCACTTCGGGATCGTCGCCCTGGTTGGCGGCGAAACCCGCCTGGATGATCCGGGCCAGCGCCGGATCGGGTTGGGCCGGCGCATCCGGGTTGAGGCCGTTGGCCAGCACCGACCCGGTCGACTGCGCCTTCAGCTTGGCGTCGGTGACCAGCTCGTCGAAGGTCGACCCTTCGGAAATGCCGTCGTCCAGCTTGCTCTGCATCGCGTTCAGCGCAGCCACGGTCTTGGCCTGACGCAGTTCGGAAGCCAGCGCCTCGCGCGCCTGGGCGAGCGTCCGCGCAGGGACGACGCGGACCGCCTCGACCCGCACCACGTGCCAGCCGAGCGGCGAGCGCACGGGCCCCGCGACCGCGCCCTGCGCGGCGGCAAAGGCGGCGTCGGCCACGGCTGGCGCGGTCTGGCGGCCGAGATCGGCCTTGCTGACTTCGGTGAACAGCGTCGGTTCAAAGCCGGCGGTGCGCGCCGCTGCCTCGAGACTCGTGCCGCCGCGCACTTGCGCTGCCAGCCGGTTGGCGGCGGCCTGATCGGCGATCACCACCTGACGCACGGTGCGCTGCTCGCTCGCGGCGAACCGCGCGGCATCACGCTGATAGGCCTGGGCGATTTCCGCGTCGCTGGGCGTGGTCTGGCCGGCGACCGATTGCGGGGTCACCAGCGCATAACGCACGGTGCGGCGTTCCGGGATCGTGTAGCGGGGCCGGTTGCGGCCATAATAGGCCTGCAGCGCCTTGTCGTCGGGCGGGCCGCCGGCGTCCACCGCCTCGCTGGGGATGAAGCCGATCAGCGCCTCGCGCCGCTCGAGCAGGAGCGAGGCATAGGGTGCCGCCATCGCCGCCGAAATCTGCCGCGCCCCGATCGTCGGGTTGATCAGCCATCCCGCCAGCGTCTCGCGCCGGATATCGTCGCGAAGCTGTTCGGAGGTGATGCCGCGTTCGCGCAGCCGCTGTTCATAGGTCTGCTGGTTGAACTTGCCGTCGAAGCCCTGGAAGGCGGGGATGCTCGCGATCTGGCCATCGACGAACTTCTGGCTCACGACCATTCCCGCGTCCGTCGCGAACTGGCGCAGCACCTGACCGGAAATCAGCTGGTCGAGCACGCTTTCGAGACCCCCCGCCGCGATGAACTGGCTCATGTCGGCGAGCGGGTTGCGCTGGCGTGCGGCCTCGACCTCAAGACGGGCACGCTGGATCAGTTCGGTCGAGGTAATGTCCTCGTCGCCGACGCGCGCGACGCTGGTCGCCGCCGGGGCACCCGAGCGCAGGCCGGTGATGTCGCCCGCAGCAAACGCCAGCGCGATCACGACCAGGAAGACGAGCGTGACGATTCCACCGATGCGCGAGAAGATCAGGCGACGAAAGACTGAGAGCATTGACGGGAGGCCGATCGGTTGAGGTTCCTGGAAACCGGGTCCTAGGCGGGCGCGCCGGGGCTTTCAAGCTTGTGCGCGTGCCGGACTGCGCTAATCGCGGACGCAACGAGCGGGAGGGACAGGCATGACGCGACGCAAGCTGGTGGCGGGCAACTGGAAGATGAACGGGATGGCGCGCGACCTGGACGCGGTGGCGGCGATCGCGGCCGCTGCGCGCGTGCACCCCGATGTCGACGTCGCGCTGTGCGTGCCGGCGACGCTGATCGCGGCCGCGGCGAGCCGGGGCGAAGGCGTCTGGATCGGTGCGCAGGACGTCCATGCCAATGATGCGGGCGCGCATACCGGCTGCCTGTCCGCGCCGATGCTGGTCGAAGCGGGCGCGCGCGTCGTGATCGTCGGGCACAGCGAGCGCCGCGCCGACCAGAACGAAACGAGCCACGACGCCTGGGCCAAGGCGGCGGCCGCGCACCGCCATGCGATGCAGGTCATCCTGTGCGTGGGCGAGACCGAGGCCGAGCGCGAGGCCGGCCGCGCCGAGCGCGTCGTCCAGGCGCAGATCGAGAAGTCGGTGCCCGAGGACGCGACCGGCGACTGGTTCACGCTGGCCTATGAACCGCGCTGGGCGATCGGCACCGGCCGGACCCCGACGCTGGAGGAAATCGCCTGCATCCATGCGATCGCGCGCGCCAAGCTGCGCCAGATGATCGGCGATACTGCAGCGGGCATCCGCATCCTTTATGGCGGCTCGGTGACGGGCGCGAATGCGGGCGCGATCCTGTTTACCGAGAATGTCGACGGCGCCTTGGTCGGCGGCGCCAGCCTGACCGCGGCGAAATTCGTGCCGATCATCGAGGCGGCGGCAGCGGGAAACTGAGCCCGCCGAATATCGCGATGGTAGCGGAGGAGGGACTTGAACCCCCGACACGCGGATTATGATTCCGCTGCTCTAACCAACTGAGCTACTCCGCCCCAGAATACCGGCATCGCGGTCGGCGAGCGCGCGACATAGGGGCGTCGCGCGCGACGGTCAAGCGAACATGTGGCGCGACAGCGGGGCCCAGGGCCCGCCGCGATATTCCCATGCGGCAAGGCCGGAAATGACGAGCGGGCGTGGCGTGAAGCCGGCGGCGAGTTCGTCGAGCAGCGCGCGGGCGGCGCGCGCCGGCACCTTGTTCTGGATCGTCACATGCGGTCGCCATCCGGCGCGGTCCTGCGGCACCAGAAGCGGGGCGAACGCCTCCGCCAGTTCGTCGCGGATCATCGCGAGCCCGGGCGATTCGACGCGAAAGGCAACGCCACCGCCCAGGTTCATCAGCCCGGCGATGCGGGCGTCGGGGCGGGGCTGCCCCCGCGTCGCCGCGTTCAGGCGCTGCTTCAGTTCGCGGAGCAGGTCGGGGGGCAGATGGTGGAACAAGGTAAGGTGCGCGTCGAGCTGGTTGCGCTCGGGCGGGAAGTGGCGCTGACGCAGACCATTGAGCCACGCGAAGTCGGCTGGACCGAACAGCGCGCTGACGATCACGGGTCCGCGCGCGGCGTCGCGGGCGTCGGTCAAATCTCGACCTGGCTGCCCAGCTCGACGACACGGTTGGTCGGCAGGCGGAAAAACTCCATCGCGCTTTCGGCGTTGCGGAGCATCCAAGCGAACAGCTTTTCGCGCCACAGCATCATGCCCGGCTTGTCCGACGGCAGCAGGGTCTGGCGAGCGAGGAAGAAGCTGGTTTCGATCATTCGGAACTCGGATCCGCAATCGCGCACCTGCTTCAGCGCGGCGGGCACATCGGCCTCCTGCATGAAGCCGTAGCGCAGGATCATGCGATGAAAGCCCTGGCCGAGATCCTCCAGCTCGACCCGGCAATCGTCGGCGACATAGGGTTCGTCCTTGATCTTGACGGTCAACAGGATGACCCGGTCGTGCAGAACCTTGTTGTGCTTCAGATTGTGGAGCAGCGCGTGGGGCACGCCATCGGGGGTGCTGGTCATGAACACGGCGGTTCCCGGCACGCGCGTCGCCGAATTGGCGGCCGACGAGATGAACACCTGGATCGGCATGGCGGAACGGCGCAGTTGCTCGATCATCAGCATCCGACCCTTCGACCAGGTGGTGAGGAAGGTGAAGATGACGAGGCCGACAAGCAGCGGGAACCAGCCGCCGTCGGGGACCTTGGTCAGGTTGGCGAGGAAATAGGCACCGTCGACCACGAACAGCAGCGCGAGCAGCGGCACGGAGAAATACCACCGCCACTTCCACAGCGAGAACAGCAGCACGGTCAGCAGGCACGTGTCGATGAACATCGCGCCGGTCACCGCGATGCCATAGGCCGAGGTGAGATTGGACGAGCTCTGGAAGATGAGCACGAGCAGGATGACCATCGTCATCAGCAGCCAGTTGATGAGCGGGATATAGATTTGTCCCGCCGTCGATGCGCTGGTGTGATCGATGCGCAGGCGCGGCATGAAGCCGAGCTGGATCGCCTGTTGCGTAACCGAAAACGCACCCGAGATGACTGCCTGACTGGCGATGATCGCCGCCATCGTCGCCAGGATGACGAGCGGGAAGCGCAGGCTTTCGGGCGCGAGCAGGTAGAAGGGGCTTTCGAGCGCGAGCACGCCGTCGCGCAGCAGCAGTCCGCCCTGGCCCATATAGTTGAGCATCAGCGCGGGCAGCACGAACCACAGCCACGACAGGCGGATGGGATTGCGGCCGAAGTGACCCATGTCGGCATAGAGCGCCTCCGCCCCGGTCACCGCCAGCACCACCGAGCCCAGCGCCAGGAACGCGGCGAGCGGCTCGTCCGCGAAGAACAGCACGGCATGATGCGGGGACAGTGCGCCGAGCACTGCCGGGCTTTGCGAAATGCTGATCGCGCCGAGCGTCGCGATGGTGATGAAATACGCCATCATGATCGGGCCGAAGAACGCGCCGATCCGCGCCGTCCCGTTGCGCTGGATCGAAAAGAGGAAGATCAGGATGAACACCGACGCGGGCAGCACGAGGCCGCCAAAGCCGGGCGCGGCGACCGCGAGCCCCTCGACCGCGCCAAGCACCGTCACCGCCGGCGTGATCATGCTGTCGCCATAGAAAAGCGCGGTGGCGAACACGCCCAGCAGGATGATCCCGGCCGTCCAGCGCCGGTTTCGCGTCTTGCCGGAAATCAGCGCGAGCAGCGCCAGGCTGCCGCCTTCGCCCTTGTTGTCGGCGCGCAGGATGATGAGGACGTATTTCAGCGTCACCACCACCATCATCGACCAGAACATCAGGCTGATGACACCCATCACATGCTGGGTATCGAGCGCGAGCGGATGGTGGCCCGCAAAGGTTTCGCGGAACGCGTAAAGCGGGCTGGTGCCAATGTCGCCGAACACGACGCCAATCGCCGACACGGCGAGTTTCCACACGGCCTGTTCGCGATGGTGCGGCGCAGCGGCTTCGTCTGCGTCGGGTGTGGCCTGCACTGAGGCGGAGCCGGCGCTGGTCAAGGCCGGAAGTCAGTCGGAAATGAGGTCAAAATCATCGAAACGATACCGTGCTTCCGAAACAATCCGCCCGAAAAGCCTGGCCGCGCCGGTATCACCATGCGTTCGCGCTTGCAACAGGCCGACTCAGGGGCACCGTTCGCCGAACAGTGCATCGGCCTCCGACCGGGTCGGTACCGCGCGGAGCACGAAGCTGGAGCTGATCGTGTGGACGCCGGGCAGGCGGCCGAGATGTTCGCGATGCAGCCGCTCATAATCGTCGAGGTCGCGACACAGTACCTTCAGCCGGTAATCCTGCGATCCGGAAACAAGCGCGCATTCGACGATCCCGTCGATCGCGCCGATCGCGCGTTCAAACTGCGCCAGATCCTCCTCGACCTGTGTGCCGAGCTTGATGTCGACCAGCGCGATGACCTTGAACCCCAGGGCGCGATGATCGATCCGCGCGCCATAGCCGCGAAGCAACCCGGCTGCCTCCAGCGCCTGGATCCGCCGCGTGCACGCCGATTGCGACAGCCCGACTCGCGCGGCGAGCTCGCTGACCGAAGTCCGTGCATGCGCGGACAGATGGCTGAGGATGGCGAGGTCGATTCGATCGGTCTGCATGACTTGCGCATCCTAGCGCGGATTGGCGCAGGGTTCATGCAAAAGTGTGGTGCTGCCACCGCTGCCTTTGCAAAGACATCCGCCGCACGCTCGCGCTATGACACGCGCGACCGGCGACGAGGCCAGCGACGAGGAGAGTGACCATGCGCATCGGCGTGCCCAAGGAAATCAAGAACCACGAATATCGCGTCGGCCTGACCCCGCCTTCGGTGGCCGAACTGGTTTCGCGCGGACATCAGGTCGTCGTCGAGACAAAGGCGGGCATGGGGATCGATTTCGAGGATGCCGATTACGTCGCCGCCGGCGCGACCATCCTGCCGGATGCGGCGTCGGTGTTCGCGGGCGCGGACATGATCGTGAAGGTCAAGGAGCCGCAGCCGTCCGAAATCGCGCTGCTCGAATCGCGGCACACGCTGTTCACCTATCTCCACCTGGCCGCCGACAAGCCGCAGGCCGAGGGGCTGATGGCAGCCGGGGCGACCTGCATCGCATATGAAACGGTGACGTCCGACAGCCGGTCGCTGCCCCTGCTCAAGCCGATGAGCGAGGTGGCGGGGCGGATGTCGATTCAGGTCGGTGCGCATTATCTGGAAAAGGAACAGGGCGGGCGCGGGGTGCTGCTGGGCGGCGTGCCCGGCGTCGCGCCGGCCAAGGTCGCGATCCTGGGTGGCGGCGTGTCGGGCATCAACGCGGCGCAGATGGCGACCGGACAGCGCGCCGACGTGACCATCTACGACATCAACAACGACCGCCTCGCCGAACTCGACATGCATTTCGGCAGCACGATCAAGACCGCCTATGCGAGCAAGGCGGCGATCGCGGCGGCGGTGCGCAGCGCGCATCTGGTGATCGGCGCGGTGCTGGTCCCCGGCGCCGCCGCGCCCAAGCTGGTCACGCGCGAGATGCTCAAGACCATGAAGCGCGGTTCGGTGCTCGTCGATATCGCGATCGATCAGGGGGGCTGTTTCGAAACCTCGCGCGCGACGACCCACGACGACCCGGTTTATGTCGAGGAGGGCGTCATTCATTATTGCGTGGCCAACATGCCGGGCGCGGTGGCGCGTACCAGCGCGTTTGCGCTCAACAACGCGACGCTGCCCTTTGTCATCCGGCTCGCCGACCATGGTGCCGAGGCGGCGATGCAGGCGGACCGCCACCTGGCCAACGGGCTCAACGTGTCGGGGGGCAAGATCCGCCACCCGGCGGTCGCCGAGGCGCTTGACCTGCCGTTCGAGGCCTGGCCGGGCGCGCGCTGAGCGGCCCGCGTCAGAGCATTTCGAGCAGGATGACGTCCGCGCTCTTCGTCAATGCCACGCGGTCGCCGCGCACGGTCGACTCCTCGCCGCTATAGGCGTCGCGCACCCTCGTGCCCGGGGCGAACACGTCGTCGACCACGATGCTGTTCGCGCCGGGTGTGACGCCCGCCGCGACGACGATGCGGTCGCTGCCGCGCGAACCCTCCAGCACGCGCGCGAAGGTATAGGGCGCGCGCGACAGTTCGCGGTGCTTGCCCGCACCGAGCGCCGGATGCGCCTTGCGAAAGCGCCCGAGCCGCCGCCAGTGATCGAGAAGCGCGGCGTTGCGCTCCACCGCCGACCAGTCGAAGTTCGAGCGCAGGGTCGCGTCGCCGCGCGTGCCCGGCACGACCAGCGAGCGCCCGATCTCGTCGCCATAGTAGATCTGCGCGCCGCCCGGGCTCAGCATCAGCCGCGTCGCGTCGTCGCGCGCAGTCGCCCGTGTCGGATCGAACGGGTTCATGTCGTCGTGCGACGCGAGATAGTTGAGCACGCCGCGCCCCGCAAAATTGCCGCCGTTCAGGTCGGCGTCGAAAATGCGGTGCTGTTCGGGCATCGGCAGCGCGGCATGCGTCGGGAAGCCCATGTTGATCAGCGCGTCGAAGCCGTGCTGATAGAAATCGACCTGGCGGTCGCCATAGTCATAGCGGCGCTCGCGCGCGTGGCCGAAGCCGTCGAGGCCGAAATTGAACACCTCGCCGACCATATAGAAGGGCTTGTCGCCGGCGATCCGGTCGGGGTTGCGCGCGCGCCATTCGGCGAGCGCGATCTCCGCCTCACGCTTCAGGACACCCCAGATTTCGGGGTCGGTGTGCTTGGCGGTATCGACGCGAAAGCCGTCGACGCCATAATCGCGTACCCAGTCGGTCAGCCATTTGACGATGTAGTATTTGGGTGCGCGCGGATAGCCGGTGCGCGCGAAGAAGCGATCGAGCTCCGCCATCTCGCGCTCGTACCGGCCCTCCGCCCGCCAGCGTTCGACCATGAAGTCGGGCAACGCGACCGGCGTTTCGGATTCGGTACGGATGTCCTGGAGCGTGAACGACAATTCGCACGGCACGTTGCCCGCGAATTTCTTGTAATCACAGGCCGGGCCGCGGCGGACCCAGTCTTCCGGCCAGCGCGGGTCGCTGCGGTCGGTCACCGCGCCGGCATGATTGATGATGACGTCGGCGATGATGCGGATGCCGTGGCGATGCGCGGCGTCGATCATGCGGGCGAGGTCCGCCTCGCTGCCCAGCCGCGGATCGACCTTGCTCCAGTCGCGCGGCCAATAGCCGTGAAAGGGATAGCTGTAGCCCCATTCGCCCTCGATCACCGCGCCGTGGACGTTTTCGATCAGCGGAGTGGTCCAGATCGCGTCGACGCCCAGCGCGTCGAAATAGCCTGCCTCGATCCGCTGCGTGACCCCGGCAATGTCGCCGCCTTCAAACCCGCGCAGCAGGTCGGGCTTGCCGACCGCGGGAATGGCGGCGTCGTTGCCGCGATCGCCGTTCATGAAACGATCGGTCATCAGGAAATAGACGGTCGCATTGCGCCAGAAGGGGTCGACCGGCGCGGTCGCATCGGCTGCCGTCGCCGGCCGGGTCGGCGGCAGGGTCGCGCAGGATGCGAGCAACGTCGCAACCATCGGCGCCAGCGCAACGCCAAATCGTCCAAATCCGCGTGCCGTCATTGTCCTCTCCTGCTGGCGCACCGGTATCTTCCGGGCTGTGCGTCCAGCGTAGCGGCGCAACGGCGCACGACGCGATGTATTCGTATGTGATCGCCGGCGGTGGTTCAGGGGCGGGCGGGGGCGAGCGCCTGCATCGCGGCGAAATCGTCGAGCATCGCGAGCCGTTCGGCAATCGCGGCGCGCGCGTTGCTGCCGGGCGCGGTCCGTTCCAGCGCGGCGCGCCACAAGCTGCGGGCACGGTCGAAATCACCCGTCCGCGCCCGGCCGACGCCATAGAAATAATAGCCGCCCGGTGCCGATGGGTCGACGCGGATCGCCTGTTCGAACGCGAATTGCGCGGGCGGCGACAGGATGTCGCGGTCATGGTCGAGATAGGCGAGACCAAGGCCGCTCCACAGCGCAACGTTGCGCGGATCGCCCTGAAGCGCGCCGATCAGCAGCCGGATCGCCGAACCGGGCGATCCGACCCGGGTCAGCGCATCAGCGGCGACGAAGAACTGCGCGGTGCTGCCGAAGCGTCCGAACAGCTTCAGGCGCATCGACACGGTATCGGGATCGACCTGGCCGCGCGATGCGCGCGCGCCGGTGGGGCTGCCGGGCAGGGCAGGCCGCCCCTGCAGCGCATAGCCTGCCGCCGCCAGCATCATCGCCGCGCCGGCGAGCGACGCCAGCGTCCGGCTGAACCCCAGTGCCCATAGAGCCGCGCCCGCCGCTGCTGCCAGTCCCGCCAGGATCAGCCAGCCGACGAGCATCGCCGCGCGGTCAGCCCCGCCCGATCAGGCGGCGCGCGATCGCGTCGGCAACATCGGCTTCGGGCTGGCCGGTCCGTGCGCTCTCGTCCCACACCTGGACCAACCGTTCCGGGATGCGCGCGACGCGGGCCTCGACCTCGGCCCGGTCGCCCTGGCCCAGATATTCGAGCGCGACGTTGATGATGCCGCCAGCGTTGATGACGTAATCGGGTGCATACAGGATGCCGCGCGCGTGCAGCCGCGCCCCGTCTTGGGGCGTCGCAAGCTGGTTGTTCGCGCCGCCTGCCACCGCCTTGCACCGCAGCGCGGCGATCGTCGCCTCGGTCAGGATCGCGCCCAAGGCGTTCGGGCTTACGATGTCGGTGTCCAGGGTCAGCACCGCATCGGGATCGGCGATCGCCGCGCCCAGCTCATCCGCAAGCGCCTGCGCGCGCGACCGGTTGACGTCGGCGAGGGTCAGGACGGCGCCGTCGGCCGCGAGCAGCCGCGCGAGCCCGCCGCCGACGCTGCCCACCCCCTGGATCGCGACGCGAACGCCGCGCATGTCATCGGTGCCGAGTGCGCGTGCTGCGGCGGCGCGGACCCCCAGATACACGCCGCGCGACGTGTAGGGGCCCGGATCGCCGCCCGCGCTGCCGGCGCTGGCGGGAAGGCCGGAGACATGACGCGTCGTGGTTGCGATCGCGATCATGTCGGCTTCGGACATGCCGACATCCTCGGCCGTCACATAGCGCCCGCCCAGCGAGTCGATCGCGCGCCCGAACGCTGCGAGCAGTCTGTCGGCCTTCACCGCGCCCGGCGACGGAGCCAGGATGACGCCCTTGCCCCCGCCCATCGGCAGGCCCGCCATCGCATTCTTGAAACTCATGCCGCGCGACAGGCGCAGCGCGTCGGTGATCGCAGCGTCGCTGTGCGCATAATGCCAGTAGCGCACGCCGCCCGCTGCCGGACCCAGCGCCGTCGAATGAATGGCGATCACCGCGCGCAGCCCGGTGTCACGATCGGTGAACAGGTGGACGCCCTCATGGTCGTCGAAGTCGTCGAAACCCCAGTCGGTCGGCACGGCTGATTTCCCGGTTTTGGGGAAGGAGGAATGGGGCGACCGACGGGGATTGAACCCGCAACCTCTGGTACCACAAACCAGCGCTCTAACCAATTGAGCTACGGTCGCCGCGAAGCCGCGCGCTTAGCGGGCAGGGCCGGGCGGCGTCAAGCATATCAGTCGCGCGCCCAACCCCCAAGTCGCGGCTAGGCGGCGATTGGCGTCCCGCGCGACAGCCGCACCGCTTCCTCCGCACTCGTCGCGCCCTCGCGGACCAGCGCACGCGCCGCCGAGCCGAGGTTCGGCGTCTTCAAGAAGGCGTGGCGGGCCAGAATGGATTCGTCGCCGCCATCGGCGATCAGGCGGCGGATCGCATGATCGACCTCGACCAGCTCGAACGCGGCGATGAAGCCCTGGAACCCGGTTCCTCCACAAGCGTCACAGCCCGCGCCCTGATATACGATTGCGCCGGGATCGAAGCCGAGCAGCGCCGAAACCGACGGTGCCGCCTGGACCGGGAAGCGGCATTCCGGGCAAAGCCGGCGGACCAGCCGCTGCGCCATCACCGCACGCAACGATCCGGCGATCAGAAACGGATCGATCCGGAGCGCGCGAAGCTGCAGGATCGCGCCGATCGCGTCGGCCGCATCGGTGCGCGCGATCGTCATCGGTTGGGGCTGGGCGCTCTGGAGCGCAAGTTCCATCAGTGCGCGATCGGCGATGCCGTCGAAAGCGATCGCGTCTGGCTGATGCCGCGCGGCTGCACGAAGCATCTCGGCAATGCCCGAAGCACCGGGTTCGGTGACGGGGACATGGCCCAGGCCCGCGATCGGCGCGGACGGCCGGTCGCCGAGCGCCAGGACACTGCGCCCGCGCGACGCCATATGCTGCAGCATCGCCGTTATCGTCGAATGCCGGCCCGAACCGGGCAGGCCCCCGACCAGGATGACGCCCTCAGCCCGGTCGAGCAGTCGCGACAGGCGCTGGCGCGTCCCGTGCGACGCCCCGCCCAGTGCGATCATGCGCGGCGCGGTGGCGGCGGCCTTGAACTCGATATGGATCCGGCGTCCCTCGGCACAATCGAGCGCGCTGACCGACATGAACTCGCGCGTATCCCCGATCGTGCGGGCGACCGTCCGCTCGCCCAGATCGGCCGAGGGCGCGAGGATCGCGCGGACCGCAGCGCTGATGGGCGCGCTCAGAATGCTGAGCGTCTGCTGCCGCCCATCGATGCGCGTACGTACGGCATATGCGCCGCAATAGGGCTCCAGATCGAGCCCGGGCGCGCCCTGACTGCGTGCATCATCGACCATCGCGTCGAACAGCCAGCCCGCGACATCGTCGGCCGATGCACCTTCGGCCAAGGTGAAACGAATGGGCTGCTGGCGCGCCCGGCGGTCCTGCAACGCCCCGGTCACCTGTTCGATCGAGGCAACCGGCAGGGCCCATCCTTCCGACGATGCTGCCAATCGATGCGGTTCGGCCGCCACGTCTTCCGGTCGCCGCTCCATATCGCCCACCGTTCAAAGCCCCCGGCGCTGCCGTCCCGCCCGCTGTTGCGGGTCCGCGGACGCGAATTGCCGGCGGATGCGCCGACTTTTCCAAGCCGCAATTACGAACAAGATGTGACATTATTCTTTCAAAGGATCGGTGCGGGACGGCGCGGCGGATCGGCCGCCACGACTGGTGCGGCGATGCCGGTTTGGGCATGATAAACGGCATGGCGACGCGCGACCTTTCAATCACCCGGCTGGGTTCAGGCCACCCCGGCGAACCGATCATCGCACAGATCATGAGGCAACCGCGCGTGCAGCGCGTGCCGAGTCCCAAAGTCACGCTGTTCGTCTGTCGAGATTTCCTCGATGCGGCGCTTTGCGATGCGTTGATCGGCCGGATCGATCGCGATCGACGGCCGTCGACGATCGCCGATCCCAACGGCGATGCCTATTTCCGGACCAGCGAAACCTGTGATTTCGATGCCGCAAATCCGCTGGCCCAGGAGGTGGAGGCACGCATCAACCGCTTCTGCGGCATCGATCCCGCCCATGGCGAACCGCTGCAGGGGCAGCGTTATGCGGTCGGCCAGGAGTTCAAGCCGCACACCGATTATTTCTCGCCCCAAGGTGTCGATTTCGAGCGGTTCTGCGGCCGGTCGGGCAACCGCACCTGGACGGTCATGCTGTATCTCAACGTGCCCGAAGCGGGCGGCGCGACGCGGTTCAAGGCGATCGACAAGACGATTCAGCCCGAACGCGGCAAGCTGCTTGCCTGGAACAACAACCGCCCCGATGGCACGCCCAATCCGGCGACGATCCACCACGGCATGAAGGTGCGTGCAGGGACGAAATATGTCCTGACCAAGTGGTTTCGGGAACGCGCCTGGATCGGGTGACCGGGTAAGCCTGCAAAAAGACGGGCCCGAACCGAAGTCCGGGCCCAGCGGGGGGAAACCGATCGGCCCTTTAGCCGGCGATCACAGCTTGGCGGTCAGGCCCACCGTGAAGATGCGGCCCAGATCATAGGTGTTGTTGTCGATCCGGACGCCGTTTCCGAAGTCCTGGAACTCCTGATAGCGCGTGCCGGTCAGGTTGCGGCCCTCGAACTTGAGCTCGAATTCGCGCTCGCCGAAGCGGATGCCCTGGCGCGCGACGACGTCGAGGCGGATGCCCGGCCGCTCGGTCAGGTCGGGCAGGCGGACGCCGCCCGAAGCCGAGGTCGGCCCGCGGTTGGTGACGCGCTCGCTCGCATAGTTGAACAGCACGGTCAGCTGCGACAGGCTCTTGGTGTCCTCGATGCCGAGCTGAAGGTTGACCAGATGGTCCGACTGACCGGTCAGCGGCGCGCCATCCTGGAACAGCAGGTTGGCGGGTCGCAGCAGATTGTTCAGCGGGTCGGGAACACCCTGGTTTCCGATGATCAGTTCCGACTGGGTGTAGGTATAGTTGGCCAGCAGCAGCAGGCGGCGGCTGGCGAAAAAGTCACCCAGCGTGTCGAGCGGCACGTATTTCACAGCTTCGATTTCGCCGCCGTAAAGCTGCGCCGCTGGCGCGTTCGAGAAACCGGTCTGGATCGCGTCGGTACCCGCCGGGAAGAACGAGACCTGTTCGATCGGGTTCTGGATGCGCTTGTAGAAACCGGCGACGGTAAGCCGCTGTTCGCGCGCGAAGAACCACTCGAACCGCGCCTCCGAATTCCACAGCTGCGAATCGATTAGGAACGGGTTGCCGAGAAACTGGCGATCCGATTCATAATCCTGGTAGATCTGGCGCGCCAGTTCGCGGAACTGCGGACGCGCGACGGTCACCGACGTGTGCAGCCGCAGCTGCATGTCGGATGCGAAATTCCACGTCAGCGTCGCCGACGGCAGCCAATAGTCGTTCGCGATCAGCGTTGCGGGGACATTGCCGCCGGACGGCAGCACTTCCTCGATCGCGTCCTCGTAACGCACGCCGGCGGTGATGCGCATGCCATCGATGATCTCGCCCTCGAGCTGGGCATAGACGCCATGGATGCGCAGCGACGCGTCATAGGCCGCGGCACCGAGCTGGGTCGACTGGTTCTCCAGGAAGATGCAGCTTTCGTCGGCGGCGAGGTTGAGCGCGGCGCGGTCGCAGCCGTTCAGAATGTTGAAGTCCGAGAGCAGAAAGTCCGGGCGCAGCTGCGAGAAGGCGAGGCCCAGGGCACCGCCGCGTGCGCGATAACGGAATTCGTAACGGCTCGAGCTGCGGTCGGAGTCCTGATAGGCATAACCCGCCGACACGGTGATCGGCCGGTCGAAATTGAGCTCGTAGCTGAAATCGACCGCACCCGACCACAGGTCTTCGTTCAGGTCGTTGAACGAGACCGTCGCGCTCTGGTTGCTGCTGCCGCCCAGATTGTTGACGTAATCGCCGACGACCGGGCTGTATTCATAGCGGAAGGCGCGCTCATAGGGTGACTCGCGCTTGGTGTTCGCATAGGCGCCGCGCACATCGATGTTGAGCTGGCCGATCTCGAACTCGCCGACAAACTGTGTCGTGAACAGCTGGCGCTCGAACCAGTTGGTATTCTGTTCGATGAACGGCGCGTTGCCGTCGATGAAGCCGCCGATGTTCGAGCCGGTGCCCGCACCGAGCCGGCCCTGCTTGAGCGTGTCGTGGACGTAGAGGTTGGTCAGACGCACCCGCTGTTCGCCGAACTCGGCGCCGATCCCGATCAGGCCGTTTACGATGATGCGGTTGTCGGTCAGGACCGTGCGGAAATCGCGGTTGATGCCCGCGCCGGTGCCGTCGTCGGTGGTCTGCTGGATTGCGTCACGCGTCCGCCAGCCGTTGGAGATGCCGCCCGCCGCGATCAGGCCGATCCGCGTCGCGCCGACGTCGAACGACGTGCCCGCGCTGACCTCGCCCGACCAGTTGGCCGGAAGCTGTGCCTGTTCCTGCAACAGCGTGGTCGGCGCGTTCGACAGCGTGGCCAGCTGCGAGAACGAGTTGATTGAGGTGATGTTGCGACCGGCTTCGTTGATGAAGCCCGGCACGCTGCGCTCGCCGTCGTCATAGCCGAAGACATCGGCCGAACCGCCGTCATAGACATAGCCGAGTTCGCTCGACGTGACGGTGTCGAACCCGACGCTGCCGCCGAAGTCGAGGAAACTTTCCTTGGGCACCGCACGGGTGGTCAGATTGATCACGCCGCCGCCGAATTCGCCGGGATAATTGGCCGACGCGCTCTTCTGGACCAGCGCCGAGGCGACGAGATTGGTCGGGAAGATGTCGAGCGGCACGACGCGGCGCAGCGGTTCGGGGCTGGGCAGCGGCGAACCGTTGAGCAGCGAGGAGGAATAGCGATCGCCCAGGCCGCGGACATAGACGAAGCCGTTGCCGACGACGCTGAGGCCGGTGACGCGCTGGAGCGCGCCGGCGATGTCGCCTTCACCCGTGCGTTCGATGTCGGCGGTCGACAGGACCGAGATCACCTGCGGCGTCGCGCGGATCACATTGGGGATGTTGCGGCCGACGACGACGATGTCCTCGCTCGAGTCCGACGCGCCGGGCGCGGAAATCTCGACCTCTTCCTCGACCTGATCCGGCTCGGCGGTCTGGCCCGGGTCAACGGTCTGGCCCGCGGGCGGCGTCGACTGGGCGTCACCGGCGGCCGCGTCCTGCGCCAGCGCGATGGGCGCCACCAGGTGCGAGGACAGGAGCAGCAGCGTTCCGAATGCGAGTTGCTTTTTCATCTTTGATATCCGGATCAGGGGTCTGGAAAGCACGAGGGAGCGAGGCAGCGTCGCGCTGCCCCGCTCCCGTGACGTCCGTGGCTCAGGTGCTGGGAACGGTGGTGCAGTTCCCGCTCGTCGCGCCGAAGTTGGCGCGGTTCGAGTTGCACGTCCAACCCTGGTACCAGGTGTCCGCCGGCCCGCTGATCGCGCCGACATAGGTCGTGTTCACCAGGAACGACGACCCCGCCGGATTGAGCGACGCTGCCGCGAACGGTGTCACCGCCAGCGCCGCCGTGCCGGGCAGGTAGACGTTGGCGACCGCGCCCGCCGCGGTGCCGTTGGTCACGTTGTTGGTGCCGGCATTGACGACCGCCAGCTGCTGGGCATTGGTCACCGTCACGCCGCCCTGGGTCGTTTCCGCCGAGAAGGCGGCACCGCAGGCGAAATAGACCGAGTTGAAGGTCGGCGGACCGACATCCTGCAGCGCCGAATTGGCGGCGCGGATGGTGGTGGCTTCGCCGTTCACGACCGCACCGGCGACGATGTTCAGGCAGGGCTGGGGGCTCGCCAGAATGCCGTTGACGAAGGTGAAGTCGGCGCCGCCACGCAGGCGCAGGCCGGCGTTCGTGCCCGTGCTGGTGTGGACGAAGGTGAAGTTCGCGATCCGACCGAACTGACGCGGCAGCGCGTCTTCATTGTTGTTCGAGTCGATTTCCATCACGTAGTTGTCGGACTGCGTGTTGTTCGGCCGCTGGATGACCAGCATGAACTGCAGGAAACCGCGCCAGCCCACATCGGTATCCAGGCCGTCGTCGTCGGCGCCGGTGATCACCCAGTTGCGGCCGTTGTGCGTGCCGCCGAAGATTTCGACGCCGTCGTCCGAGCTGTTGTGGACCTGGAGGAACTCGATGGTCGTGCCGCTGCCGACGCCGCCGGTGGTCAGGCCCTGAAGCTCGTTGTTCGGGCTGATGACGGTGCCCGAATAACGGATCTGGACATAGCGCAGCACGCCCGAATTGTCGCCCGGGGTGGCACCGCCGTAGAGCGCGTTGCCGGTGCCTTCGACCACGTTCTCGCAATCGACCGCGCCGCCGGTGACGGTCGAGAGGTTGCAGTTGGAAACCGGCGCGCGACCGGCGATGATGACGCCGCCCCACAGGCCCTGGTCGCTGTCGGTGACCGCGCCGGTCAGGTTCTGCTGCGCGGTGAAGATGATCGGGCGCGCCGCGGTGCCGTCGGCGATGATCGTCGAGCCGCGGTTGACGATCAGGAAGTCGTTCGCCGCATTGGTGGTGTTCGCGTAGATCACCACGCCCGGCTCGATGGTCAGCGAGCCCGCCTGGCCC
>NZ_LSKG01000021.1:0-316 GCF_001557005.1 Sphingomonas sp. CCH15-F11
GCCCGGCGACCGCCGATGGCGATGTCGCCGGGCTGATGCGGATGCCCGACGGGATGGCGATGCCGCCCGCGTGGCTCGGCTATGTCGGCGTCGATGATGTCGACGCGATGGCTGACGCGTTCAGGCAGGGCGGCGGCGCGGTCCACCAGCCGCCGTGGGACATTCCCGGCGTCGGCCGCATGGCCCTGGTTGCCGACCCGCAGGGCGCGCCGCTCTACGTGATGAAGGGCGCGGTCGAAGGCGGCGAGAGTGTGGCCTTTTCCTACGACAAACCGCGCCCCGGCCATTGCGCTTGGAACGAGCTGTCGACGAGCGA
>NZ_LSKG01000022.1:0-6567 GCF_001557005.1 Sphingomonas sp. CCH15-F11
CCGCGCGCCCTGACGCTCCCCTCGCCTTTCCCCAACATCCCCTCTCCCCGGCCCTCTCCCCAATGGTGGAGAGGGAGATGAAGGAAGCAAACGTCATGCCCAAAGTCCTGATTTCCGACAAAATGTCCCCGCTCGCCGCCCAGATCTTCCGCGAACGCGGGGTCGAGGTGGACGAGATCACTGGCAAGACCCCCGATGAGCTGAAGGCGATCATCGGCGATTATGACGGGCTTGCCATCCGCAGCTCGACCAAGGTGACCAAGGACATTCTGGCGCACGCGCCGAACCTCAAGGTAATCGGCCGCGCGGGCATCGGCGTCGACAATGTCGATATCCCCGCGGCGTCTGCCCAGGGCGTGGTGGTGATGAACACGCCGTTCGGCAATTCGATCACCACCGCCGAACACGCGATTGCGCTCATGTTCGCGCTCGCGCGGCAATTGCCCGAGGCGGACGCCTCGACCCAGGCGGGCAAGTGGGAGAAGAACCGCTTCATGGGGGTCGAGCTGACCGCCAAGACGCTGGGGCTGATCGGCGCGGGCAATATCGGCTCGATCGTCGCCGATCGCGCCCAGGGGCTCAAGATGAAGGTCATCGCCTTTGACCCGTTCCTCAGCCCCGAACGTGCGGTCGAGATCGGGGTCGAAAAGGTCGAGCTCGACCAGCTGCTCGCCCGCGCCGACTTCATCACGCTGCACACGCCGCTCACAGACCAGACGCGCAACATCCTGTCGGCGGAAAATCTCGCCAAGACCAAGAAGGGCGTGCGCATCATCAATTGCGCGCGCGGCGGCCTGATCGACGAGGTCGCGCTCAAGGCGGGGCTCGATTCGGGGCATATCGCGGGTGCCGCGCTCGACGTGTTCGCGACCGAACCCGCGCACGAACATCCGCTGTTCGGCACCCCCAATTTCATCTCGACCCCGCATCTCGGCGCGTCGACCAGCGAAGCGCAGGTCAATGTCGCACTTCAGGTCGCCGAGCAGATGGCCGATTTCCTGGTCTCGGGCGGCGTCACCAATGCGCTCAACATGCCCAGCCTGTCGGCGGAGGAAGCGCCGCGGCTGAAACCCTATATGGCGCTCGCCGAAAAGCTCGGCAGCCTGGTCGGGCAATTGTCGCACGGCTCGATCCCGCGCATCTCGATCCACAGCGAGGGCGCGGCCGCCGAATTGAACCAGAAGCCGATCGTCAGCGCGGTGCTCGCCGGCTATCTGCGCGTTCATTCGGACACGGTGAACATGGTCAACGCGCCCTTCCTGGCCAAGGAACGCGGCATGGAAGTGCGCGAGGTGCGCACCGAGCGCGAGGGCGATTACCACACGCTGATCCGCGTGTCGGTCAAGACCGATGCCGGCGAACGATCGGTCGCCGGCACGCTGTTCGGCAACGAGGCGCCCCGGCTGGTCGAGCTGTTCGGGATCAAGGTCGAAGCCGACCTGGCGGGTCACATGCTCTATGTCGTCAATGAGGACGCGCCCGGTTTCATCGGCCGCATCGGCACGCTGCTCGGCGAATCGGGCGTCAACATCGGCACTTTCCACCTCGGCCGCCGCGATACCGGTGGCGAAGCGGTGCTGCTGCTCTCGGTCGACGATCCCGTCACCCCCGACCTCATCACCCGCGTCCGCGCACTCCCCGGCGTGAAGACGGTCATGGCGCTGAAGTTCTGATCGATGCCAAAAAGCCCTCTCCCCTCTGGGGAGAGGGTTGGGAGAGGGGCCGGTGCGGCAAAAGACCAACGAAGCGATGCTCGCGCACGCTCGCGCCATGCGCTCCGCACCAACCCCGTTCGAACAGAAACTTTGGCATGCACTCCGCGCCAAACGCTTCAACGGCGTGAAGTTCGGTCGGCAGGTCGTTATCGGGCCCTATAGCTTCGATTCGTCGCCCGCTCGCGCAAACTGGTTATTGAGGTTGATGGCGACACGCACGATAGCGACAACGCCCGGGACGAACGCCGGACGGCATGGCTGAACGAACAGGGATATCAGGTGATACGTCTTACCAACCGGGATGTGGCAGGGAATTTGGAGGGCGTGCTGACCGCGATCGAGCTTGCGCTGGCGGCACGGCCCCTCTCCCAACCCTCTCCCCAAGGCGGAGAGGGCTTGAGCCGATGACCGGTCTGCTGCCCGAGGGATTTCACGACCGCTTGCCCCCCGTTGCCGACGCGGCGGCGCGGCTGGCGCGGCGCATCCTCGATACCGCGCATGGCCATGGCTATGAACAGGTCGACGCGCCGCTCGTCGAGTTCGAGGACGCGCTGGCCGGACGATTGAAGGCCGCGTCGGCCAAGGACGCGGTGCGCTTCGTCGATCCGGTGTCGCAGCGCACGCTGGCGATCCGCCCCGACCTGACCGCGCAAGTGGGGCGGATCGCGGCGACGCGCATGGCGCATCATCCGCGCCCTGTGCGGCTCTCCTATGCCGGCCCGGTCATCAAGCTGCGCGCGGGCGAGCTCGACCCGGCGCGCGAGCGGATGCAGATCGGCGCCGAGCTGATCGGCCTCGACAGCGTCGCCGCCGCACGCGAGGTCGTGGGCCTCGCCGTCGAGGCGCTGGCAGCCGCCGGCGTCACCGGCGTCTCGATCGATTTCACCCTTCCCGACCTGATCGACACGATCGCCGGCGACCGACTGAGCCCGGCGGCGCTGGCAAAGCTGCGCGAGCGGCTGGATGCCAAGGATGCGGCCGGGGTGGCACAGATCGATGCCGGTTTCCTCCCGCTCATCGAGGCCGCCGGGCCGTTCGATGCGGCGATTGCGCGGTTGCGCGCCTCGCCGCACGGCGCGATCCTTGCTACCCGGCTTGACGGGCTGGCGGAGATCGCCGCCGAATTGAATGGTGGCGTCGCGCTGACGCTCGATCCGACCGAGCGCCACGGCTTCGAATATCAGAGCTGGCTGGGTTTCTCGCTGTTCGCCGGCGGCGTGCGCGGTGAGATCGGGCGTGGCGGCACCTATATGATCGTTCACCCCTCGGGCGTCGAGGAACCCGCGATCGGCTTTTCGCTCTATGCCGATCCGGTGCTCGATGCCGGCCTCGGCCCTGTCGAGCGGCGGCGGCTGTTCCTCCCGGTGGGAAGCGATCCAGCGGCCGCTCGTGATCTGCGCGCGCAGGGCTGGGTAACGGTCGCCGCACTTACCCCTGACGACACGCCCGCGGCACAACTCTGCACCCACCAGCTGACAGCGCACGGCCCGGAACCCCTGTAACCGGCGGTTACACGGGCACGCTCATCCCCTCATCGTCATCCCGGCCTTGTGCCGGGGGATCAGGGGAAACTAGCCGATTTGCGTCCCCTGTCCCGTTTGCTTCGAGCGAAGTCGAAAAGCGTGTCTCGACTTTGACTTTCAAGTCAAAGTTTATCCTGAGCGCCTGCCTTGGCAGGCAGTCGAAGGGCTCGACACGAACGGGTTGATGCGCCGTCGAAGCCCCGCTCACGCCCGCTTGTCGATCGCCTCCGCCGCTTCGGTCATCAGCGTCGCGATGATATCCGCGACGGGTTCCTCGCACGTCACCATGCCGACCGACTGGCCGGCCATCAGGCTGCCATGTTCGATGTCGCCGTCGATCACCGCGCGGCGCAGCGCGCCCGCCCAGTAATGCTCGATCTGCAGCTGCGCCTCCGCCATCGCCACCTGGCCCTCGTCCAGCAGGGCGGCGACCTCGCGCTGCTTGGCGGTGAACAGCTCGGTCCCCGCGTTCTTGAGCGCGCGCACCGGAATGACCGGCAGGCGGGGATCGACCTGGACGCTGGCGATCGCGTCGCGGGCGGAGGCACGAAAGAACGCCTTCTTGAAATTGGGGTGCGCGATCGATTCGGTCGCGCACGCAAAGCGCGTGCCGAGCTGGACCCCCGCGGCCCCCATGTCGAGATAGCTCGCGATCGCCTCGCCCCGGCCGATCCCGCCGGCGACGAACACGGGCAGCTCGCCCGCGACCACCGGCAGGATTTCCTGCGCCAGCACGCTGGTCGAAACCGGGCCGATGTGACCACCGGCCTCCATCCCCTCGATCACCAGCGCGTCCACCCCCGACCGCATCAGCTTCTTGGCGAGGCTCAGGGCGGGAGCGAAGCAGATCACCTTCGCCCCCGTCGCCTTGATCGCATCCAGCGACCCCGCCGGCGGCAATCCGCCCGCCAGCACGATATGGCCGACACCGTGCCGGCCGCACACCGCGATCAGGTCCTGCAGCTGCGGATGCATGGTGATCAGGTTGACGCCGAACGGCCGGTCGGTCAGCGCCCGCGTCGCCGCGATCTCGGCGTCGAGCAAGTCGGGCGACATCGCGCCGCATGCGATGACGCCGAAGCCGCCGGCATTGGACATCGCTGCGACCAGGTTGCGTTCGCTGACCCACGACATCGCGCCGCACAGGATCGCGACGTCGCTGCCCAGAAATTCGGCGCCGCGCGCCATGCGACGGTGGAGGCGCGCCCGTGCGGAGGTGAGGTCGGTCATCCCCGCCGCCTAGACGCGGCTCCGCGCCCGCGCAAGCGGGCCGCAACCGGCGGACGGCTCAGCGCGCGGGTGCCGCTTGCGCCGCCGCCGCCAGCACCGCCTCGTCGGGCAGCACCACCAGGCTCCAGTCGCGTTCGGGGCGCAGGTAGCGCGCCGCCAGCGCCTGAAGCGCCTCGGGCGTCACGTCGCGCAGGTCGGTGCCGAGCGTGCCGATCGCCGCCAGCCGCTTCGGATCGCCCGTTCCGCCCGCGGTCTGCTGCATCCAGAACTGGTTGCCGGTCGCGCTGCGCTGATAGAATTGCAGCACCGGGGCCTGGGCGCGGCGCAATTCGTCCATCTCGACCGGCCGCGCGACCAGGTCGGCCGCGATCTCGCGCGCCAGCGTGAAGAAGTCGCGGGTGCGGTCGGGGGGGATCATGCCGATCGCCAGCATCGTGCCGCCCGCCGACATGCCGACCGGCCATTGGTTGACCACGTTGGGGGTGTAGGACAAGCCCGCCTGCGACCGCAGCCGGTCGAGCAGCCGGTCGCGGAAGATCGCAGCCAGGATCTCGAGCCTGCGGCTCTCGCCCAGCGCGTCGCTGCCGCCCCCGGTCGGCCACGCGATGACCGCTGCGGCCTGGTTGGGCTGGCCGGTGTGGCGGCGCACGACGGGCTCGGCGACATGATCGGGAAAGCGGACCGGCGGCGGCGCCAGTGCCACGGGCGCGCGGGGCTTCATCGCGCCGATCGTCGCCGCCACCGCCTGCACCGCTGCGTCGGGCGCGACGTCGCCGAACACCTGGACCTCGATCGGCCCGCTCGCCAGCAACGGCGCCCACAGGTCGCGGAAGGTCTTCGCGTCGAGCGCCTCGATCTGCGCGCGGGTCGGCGCGCCCCAGCGCGGGTCGCCGTCATGGAGCAGGCGCTCCAGATCGCGGCTCAGCACCGCGTCGGGCGACGCCGACAGGCTGTCATAGCTGGCCAAGAGCACCGCCTTCACCCGCGCGACCGGCTTTGGATCCCAGGCGGGATAGTCGAGCTTGGTCGCGATCAGCCGGAGCTGATCCTTCAGGTCATCCGCGGTCGTCAGCCCGCCCAGCACGAACGCATCGTCGTCGATCGCGAAGTCGAGGCCCAGCCGCCGCCCCGCGGTGATGCGGTCGAGCTCCTCCTGACCCAGCTTGCCGATGCCGCCCGCGATCAGCGCAAGGTCGGCGGCATAGGCGGGCACCGCGCGGTCGGCGGGCAGCGCGTTGAGCCCGTTGCCAAAACGTACGCGGACATAGACCTTGCCCGTTTCCCCCGCATTGGGGAACAGCAACAGCTTGGCGCCATTGGCGAAATCGATCTGCTCGATCGCCGGGCTGGTGAGCGCGGTGGTGCGCGCGACCACCTTGCCGGGCCGGCCCAGCCGGGGCAGGTCGTCGATCGACACGTCGCGCACCTTGCCCCGTGTCGCCGCCACGGCGGACACATCGGCGTCGAGCGCGGCGGCAAGCCGGGTGGCGGCGGTGGCGTCCGGCGCGGGCGTGCTGACGATCGCGCGCGTCGCGACGCCGGTAAACGCCTTTTTCGCGGCGGCCTGCACGCGCGCCGGGGTGAAGAAGTTCTGGGCGACCGCGCCCTCGAAGATCTGCAGCGACGTCTGCGGCCCCGCCACGGTTTCGCGGATGTCGACCGCGCTGACCAGATTGTCCGCGATCCGCGCGCCCGCCTCGACCGGCGCGGTGGCGACCGCGTTCTTCATCGCCGATTCGATCACCGCCAGCTCGCGCGCGATCTCGCTCGGGGCGATCGGGGTGCGCACCGCCTCGTCGATCGTCGCGCGCACGTCGCGCAACGCCGCCTCCCAATCGTTGCCGAGCGGCAGGATCGACAGCGAGGTGACATTGGCGGAGCGCGAGATGTCGTCCAGCTCCGCCCCCGCGCTGATGTAACTGGCCCCGCCGCGCGCGCGGCTTTCCAGCCGCCGGTTGACCACCTGCACCGCGACCAGCTCGACCATGCGCTCCTGGTTGAACAGGATGGTGTCGTCGCCGACCGTCCATGGCCGCACGATCGCGGCGGACACCAGGGTCGGCAGCGCCGGCTCGACGATCGCGGCGGTCGCCGGCCCG
>NZ_LSKG01000023.1:0-226 GCF_001557005.1 Sphingomonas sp. CCH15-F11
CTCCCGCCCCGGCCCCCGCCAAACTACCGCACCACCCGATCCACCCGCAGCACCCCCGCCGGCAATGGCGCGATCAACTCCGCCGCCGGCACCACCCCCGCGATCCAGTCGGCCCAGCGGGCAGCGGGCAGCAGCACGACCTGGCGCGGATGATAGGGCGCGACATCGGGGCCGGGTTCGCAGGTGAGCATGGTGAAGGCCTCCCCCACCGCGGCGTCGCGCCGCC
>NZ_LSKG01000003.1:0-54040 GCF_001557005.1 Sphingomonas sp. CCH15-F11
GCGACCTCGACCACGAAATCGATCGCGCGGTCGTTCGCGACCGGGTCGAATGTCTGCCGCAGGTCGGCGACCAGCCTTCGGGTCGCGACCGGCTCCGCGCGCATCTCGATATGCCCCGCCTCGATCTTCGACAGATCCAGGATGTCATTGATCAGGTTGAGCAGGTCGTTGCCCGACGCTTCGATCGTGCGCGCGTATTTCGCCTGTTCATCGGTCAGGTTGCCGTCGGGATTGTCGCCGAGCAGCCGCGACAGGATCAGCAGCGAGTTGAGCGGGGTGCGCAGCTCATGGCTCATATTGGCCAGGAAATCGGACTTGTACTGGCTGGCCTGCTCCAGCTCGCGCGCCTTGGCCTCGATCGCTGCGCTCGACCGGGCGAGGTCGTCGCGCTGGGTTTCCAGCAGCTGCGCCTGTTCCTCCAGCTGCGAATTGGTCTGTTCGAGCTCGACCTGCTGCTGTTCGAGCCGCACCGCGGTTTCCTTGAGCGCGCGACCCTGTTCCTCCAGCTCTTCGTTGGAAACCCGCAATTCCTCGCTCTGGACCTGAAGCTCTTCCGACTGGCGCTGGGTTTCCTCCAGCAGGTTGCGCAATTCGGTCCGGTAGCGCGCCGATCGCAGCGCCACGCCGGCGGTCGGCTCGACGCGCGCCAGAAGCTCCAGGGTGCGGTCCTCAACGGGGTGCAGGAAACCGAACTCGACCACCGCGTTGACGACCCCGTCGGCGCTGAACGGCGCGATGACGAGGTGGCGTGGCCGATCGTGGCCCAGGGCCGAACCCAGCTTCAGATAGCCGTCGGGCACGTCGGAAATGACGGTCGGCCGCCCTTCGGCGGCCACGCGGCCCAGCAGTCCCTCGCGCTCCCTGAACAGCTGGGGCACCGGGGCGTCGCCGGCGACGCCCAGCATCGCGGTGCGCTGGAACACGCCGTCCTCGCCCTTGAACAGCGCGCTCGCCTGCGCGCCGAGATAGCTGGTCAGGAAATCGAGGATGCTGTCACCCAGTTCGGCCACGCTGCGATCACCCAGCATCGCCTGGCTCAGCCCGACCTCGCCCGCCTGCAGCCACGCCAGGCGCTGGCGCGTGCGTTCGGCGCGGTGGACGAGCAGGCCCACCGTCAACGTAAGGCCGATGCCGAGCAGCGTGGTCAGCAACCCGCTGAGCGTCAAGGTCCAGAAACCGGCGTCCATCTGGGCCAGCCGGCTCTCGCGCAGGCGTTGCTCGTCGGCGCGCATCCGGGCCAGTTGCGCGCGGATCGCGTCCATTTCGACCTTGCCGCGATCGGTGCTGACAAGCGAAAGAGCGGCATCGGGTCCACGCACGCGTCGCAAGTTGATGGTCTCGCGCAGCTCCGCGAGCTTTGCCGCGACGCGCGGGGTCAGCGCGCGCAGGCTTGCCTGCTGCTGCGCATTGTCCCGCGTCAGCAGGTCGATCCTTTCAACGCTGGAAGCAACCCGCGCGATCGCCGCGCGATATGGATCAAGGTAACGTTCGTCACCGGTGAGCAGGAACCCGCGCTGTCCGGTCTCCGCGTCCTGCACGGCTGACAACAAGTTGCCGAATTCGGTCATCACCTTGTGCGTGTGCACAACGCGCGCGGTATCGGCACGAAGCTCGCGGACATTGGTGTAAGAAAGCGCGCCGGTGATCAGGAAGAAGAGGAGCGCCGCGCAGACCCCGGCGAGTGTTCCGAAACTCGCGCTGAATGTCGCCTGGGATCCCGTTCGCGAAACGCTTTGCGGCATTGCCGTCCTTGCCCTTGTTGATCCAATCGGTTCGGCGTCCCGCTTCCACGGCGTGTCGTCTTGTGCAAGCCCGAATGCGCGCCCCCTTGCTGACCCGCCAGCCCATCCCCGGCCGAAGCGCAGGCTGACCGGCGATCGGCCCTATGCGATGCCGGGTTTCAGCACGACCTTGGTATAGTCGTCCTGCTTCGACTTGAAGTTGCGATAGCCCTCGGCCGCCTGTTCGAGCGGCAAGCGGTGCGAGATCAGGAACGTCGTGTCGATCTTGCCCGCCATGATCATGTCGAGCAGCATCCGGCTGTATTTCTGCACATGGGTCTGGCCGGTTCTCAGCGTCAGACCTTTTTCCATCAGCGCGCCGATCGGAAATTTGTCGGTCATCCCGCCATAAACGCCGGGCACCGACACCCGTCCGCCCTTGCGGCATGCCAGGATCGCCTGTTTGAGCGCCGCCGCCCGATCCGCGCCGATGCCGATCGTCTGCTTGGCGACGTCGATCATGTTGTCGATCGCAAAGCCGTGCGCTTCCATGCCGACCGCATCGATCACCGCATCGGGGCCGATGCCGCCGGTCATTTCCATCAGCGCCTCGCGGACGTTGGTCTCGCGGAAGTTGATCGTGTCCGCGCCGATCTGCCGCGCGAGTTCGAGGCGATGGGGATAATGGTCGATCACGATCACGCGCGCCGCGCCCATCAGCACCGCGCTCTGTGCCGCGAACAACCCGACCGGCCCGGCGCCCCAGATCGCGACCGTATCGCCACCCTCGATCGCGGCGTTTTCGGCCGCCATCCAACCCGTCGGCAGGATGTCGGACAGGAACAGCACCTGTTCGTCCTCCAGCGTGTCGTCGTCGATCACGATCGGCCCGACATCGCTGAACGGCACGCGCACGAATTCGGCCTGACCGCCCGAATAGCCGCCGGTCAGGTGCGAATAGCCGAACAGCCCGCTCATCGGCGTGCCGTACAGCGTTTCGGACATCTCGCGCTTGTCCACGGGGTTGGAATTGTCGCAGGCGCTGTATTGCTGCTGCCCGCAGAAGAAACAGCTGCCGCACGCGATGGTGAAGGGGACGACGACCCGCTGGCCCTTGACCAATGTCGATTCCGGCCCCGTTTCGACGACCTCGCCCATGAATTCGTGGCCCAGCACGTCGCCCGGCATCACCGCGGGGATGACGCCGTCATAAAGATGCAGGTCGGAGCCGCAGATCGCGGTCGACGTCACCTTGATGATCGCGTCGCGCGGATTGACGATGTCGGGGTCGGGCACGGTATCGACGCGGACGTCATGGGTGCCGTGATAGCAAAGCGCGCGCATCAGGCGGTCTCCTCCAGCTTCAGTTGACGGGTCGACGTCGCGATCTCGCCGGTTTCCATCAGCATCTTGAAACGCCTCAGGTCGCGTCGCGCCTGGATTTCGGGTTCGCGTTGCAGCAGCGTCGCGACGGCCCGGCCGGCGCTGCCCATCGGCGGCTTGTACGCGACGACCAGCTCGACTTGTGTACCACGGTCGCCCGGCGCGTCGCGAAATGCCACGCGACCCTCGGTGTCGATTTCCGACCCCGCGACCGATCGCCACGCGATCAGTTCGCCCTCGCGCGCCGCGACAATCTCGCTCTCGACCGTCACGGTGCCCAGCGGACCGCGAATGTGCCAGCGCGAGCGGCCCTCACCGAGCATCTCGACCGCTTCCAGATTTTCCATGAATGCCGGCAGGTTGGTGAAGTCGCGCCAGAAGCGATACAGCTCGGCGCGGCCCGGCTTGGCGATCGTGACGGTCTTGCCCGTCACCGCATAGTCGCCGAACCACCGCCGCCGCGCCGTCCGGCCCGGCGCGGAATCGCCTTGCCCGCCCGATCCGGGTCGCGCGCTGTCGCGCTGCAGCAGCAATGCCGCGCCGGCAACGGCCCCCGCGCCCAATGCCGCCCAGGGAAAGATGCTTCGGTTGGTCGACATATGCTGCTCCGTTCTGGCCCGTCCCGAACCTAACCCGTCGCCGTCCCCGGTTGTTCCGAAGGAAAGCGGCTTAGGCGATGCGGATGGGCGCGGACGGACGCGGTCGGCGTCGGCGGGCGGCGACGTCGTTCAACCGGAAAAAGTCGTTCAGCAGAAACGGCGTTCAGTGGGGAAATGGTGCCCAGGGACGGGATCGAACCGCCGACACTGCGATTTTCAGTCGCATGCTCTACCAACTGAGCTACCTGGGCATCACCGGCAGTAGCCGGGAAAGAGCGGCCTCTTAGTCAGCGTCGGCGTCGCTGTCCAGCCCGACATTTGCATTTGCTGCATCATCCGGATCGATGCGCGCACCGGGCAGGCGATAGCCCTCGTCCAGCCAGGCGAGCAGGTCGCGATCCTTGCATCCGCGCCCGCAAAACGGCCGGAAATCGACGGAAACCGGTTTGCCGCATCGCGGGCAGCTTTCAGGGGTGGCGCGCCTGGACATGCGCGGCGGATATGGCGCGGCGCGCGTCGCCCTGCAAGATCACGGCCGCACCGATCCGCCGTTCCAGCGCCGCCAGCCAGTCGGGATGCGCCGCCAGCCGCGCGACCAGATCGGGGTGCGCGGTCAGCGTGCGTGGCCCCGCGCCGGGCGTATGTTCGGCGATCCGCAACGCGGCGCGCGCATGCCATCCGACCGGATCGCTCGCCGCCAGCTCGGGCAGCGAGAGTCGCGACCTGCGCCGCACGATCTGGATAAAGCCGAAACCGTTGACCGCGGTCCGCTCGAACGGCTGGGGGATTGCCGCGTCGATCGCTGCCGCCGCGGCCAGCCGCGCGGACCGGTCGGGCGTCGTCGGCAAATCGATGCCGATCGATCCCGCGAGGTCGAGCCGGACGATGGCTTCGGCGGCGGCGCGCGCGCCGATGATCGCCAGCTCGGCCGGAGCGGCCTCGCCATCGACGTCGATCAGCGTCATCGCCGGCGTCAGGCTGATCGTCAGCTCCCCGCCGGCAAAGCGCACGCGGCCGCTCGCCGCCTCCTCGAGCAGTTCGGACCAGCCGAGCGCCTCGAAATCGTCGGCGCGAGTCGGCACGGTCGCGGGCGCATTCAGCAGTTCGGCCAGCGTCAGGCCGGGGCCGGGCACCGCATCGGGCGCGGCCGGGCGGGCGCGGGCGCGCTTGGGCTTGCCGGGTTCGGGCAGGGGCGGGCGGGTGATCTCGATCCGGCAGGCGGCTCCCTCGGTGACCCCGGCGGGCAGCGGCGTCACCAGCGCCTCGCCCCCGTCCCATGTGGCGATAGCCTGGTTGCGCGCGGGGATGCGCTTGACCAGTCGCGCGGCGATCACCGCCCCGGCGCGCAGCCCGTCTTCAGGCTCGATGCGTGCTTCGATGATGCGCCCGTCGACGACGCGGATCGCGCGGGTCTCGCCGATCCCGCGCTCGACCCGCCACTCAGCCAAGCGGAACACCTGCCGCAGCCAGCAGCGCGCGCGTCTCGAACAGCGGCAGCCCGATGACGCCCGAATGGCTGCCGGCCAGATAGCGGACGAACGCCTCGGCGCGCCCCTGGATCGCATAGCCGCCGGCCTTGCCCAGCCCCTCGCCGCACGCGACATAGGCGTCGATCTCGGCCGCGGTCAGCCGCTTGAACGCGACGATGGTGTCCGCCAGCCTCAGCCGGGCGCGGCCCGCCGCGTCGATCACGCACACCGCCGACAGTGCATGGTGGCGTCGCCCGGACAGCAGCGACAGCAATTCGCGCTGCACCGCTTCCGTTTCGGCGGGGGGCAGGATGCGGCGGCCGACCGCGATGGTGGTGTCGCCGGCGACGACGATTTCGTCGGGTGCGCGATCGATCGCGCGCGCCTTCGCCTCGGCCAGCCGCAGCGCATAGGGGCGCGGCAACTCGCCCTTCAGCGGGCTTTCGTCGATGTCGGGGGCGGCCTGGCGATCAGGTGCGACGCCGAGGCGACCCAGCAGGTCGCGGCGGCGCGGGCTGGTGGAGGCGAGGACGAGCCGCATGTCGGGCTCGCGCCTTACTTGAAGCGATAGGTGATGCGGCCCTTGGTCAGGTCATAGGGCGTCAGTTCGACGAGGACCTCGTCGCCGACCAGCACGCGGATGCGGTTCTTGCGCATCTTGCCCGCGGTGTGGCCCAGAATCTCGTGATCATTCTCAAGCTTGACGCGGAACATGGCGTTGGGAAGCAACTCCACAACCTGTCCGCGCATTTCCAGCAGTTCTTCCTTGGCCAAACAAACCTCGTGGCAAATGGGATTAAGTCGCGGGCCTTTACGCCAAGCCGCGCCAAAAGGAAAGGGATCGCCGATCCTGCGCTAATGTGACTGCCGCGATCAGCCGCCCCCAGGGCTAGGGATCAGCGCGTTCGTCGCGCTCGATGATGTTCAGTCGGCCGCGTGGCGCGAGGTCAGGCAGCGGACGTGCGTCACAGCGTGGATCCGGTGCCAGGGCATACCAGTGCACGGTCGTGCGCTGGACCAATACCCGCAGCTGCTTGCCGCTCTGTGCATTGGTGGTGACCGCCTCGAACCGCCCGTCGGTTGCGATGATGCTGCGCCACAGCACAAGTGGAGTCTTGAGCCCCGCTTTGGCAACTTCGGTATAGTGCGATTGGATCAGCGCAGGCTCGATCTGCGCCACCACATCTCGGCCGCCCATGATGTTGACGAAGGTGGTGTTGGCGAATTCCTCAACCGACCATTTCCCCTCGGCATCCGCTTCGCCCCAGCTGACGCGTACCGGGCTGCCGCGACGCAGGGCGCGAAGCAATGCCTCTCGGCTGCCGGCAATCTCCTCGCCGCGCGGGCCGTTCACGAACATCAGCCGCCATTCCGCCGCGCTACATGCCGCGGCGGACATGTCTGGCGCTTGCGTAGTGGCCTGGATCGACATGAGGAAAAGAGCAATGAACATGGAGAGGTCCCTCCTCCCAAAACGATTTGGCATGATAGCAAACAGGAAGGGCAACTTTGCGCAAGGTCGCTGTCGTGCGACGCATTAAGACCAGCAAGAAAATGCATTAACGATCGAGAGGACACCGATGACCATCCTGCGCACACCCGAGGACCGCTTTGCCGGTCTGCCCGACTATCCGTTCGCCCCGCACTACATCGACATCGACGCGGGGCCGCTGGGCATGGTCCGCCAGCACTATGTCGATGAGGGGCCACGCGACGGGCCGGTCGTGCTGATGATGCACGGCGAACCCAGCTGGTCCTATCTCTATCGCCACATGATCGGTCCCGTCGCGGCGGCGGGTTTCCGCGTCGTCGTCCCCGACCTGATCGGCTTCGGCAAATCGGACAAGCCCGTCGACCGCGATGTGTTCAGCTATGCGCGCCACGTCGCGTGGCTCACCCAGTTCCTTGACCGGTTGGAGCTGCGCGACATCGGCTTGTTTTGCCAGGACTGGGGCGGATTGCTCAGCCTGCGCGTCGTCGGGCTCGACCCGGACCGCTTCCGCTGGGTGATCGCCAGCAACACCTTCCTGCCGCTGGGCGGGACGCCGGCGCCCGCGTTTCTCGCGTGGCGCGAATTTGCTGCGACCAGCGACAGCTTTGCGATCGGCCCGATCCTTCAGCGCGCGACGGTGCGCACGCTCAGCGACGCCGAAGTCGCCGCCTATGACGCACCCTTTCCCGACGAAAGCTACAAGGCGGCGGCGCGCGCATTTCCTCTGCTCGTCCCGATCAGCCGCGATGACCCCGGCGCGATCGACAACGCTGCCGCCTGGGCGGGGCTCGAGCGGTTCGAGCGGCCGTTCCTGACCCTGTTCGGCGACAGCGACCCGATCACCGCGGGCGGCGACGCCTATTTCCAGGCAATGGTGCCGGGCACCCGGGGCCAGCCCCACGCCATCGTCGAGCGCGCCGCGCACTTCTGTCAGGAGGACCGCCCGGAAGTGTTCGTCGAAGCGATCAAGGTGCTGGGCTAAAGCGAGGCTTCGCCGTCGCTGCCGTCCAGTTCCTTCAGGCGGGCCGCGATATAGGGTTCGAGCTGATAGATGTCGGTGAGCGCGGCGACGGCGTGTCGCGTTTCCGTCTTGCCGACGAACGTACCGACATAGCGCGTCGTCGGGCTGTTGAAATGCAGCCGTGCAATCGTCTTGCGGTTGTTGTCGTCGAGCAGGATCGCGCAATAGCTCTTTGAATCGCGGATGACGACCCGCTTGGGGTCGACATGGCGCATCGCGATCGCCTGGACGATGCGAAAGCCGCTGATCTCGTCATCGGTCGTGATGACGCCATCGCCCTCCGACATATCGTCGGATATGCCCTCGGCGATAACCTCGCCGGCCGGGTTGGCGACGTTGAGCGCGGAGGTCAGGCGGTCGTTGACCCGGTCGCGGATGATCGCAGCGATCGTCGCGGCGAGCAGCGGCTGGAACTGCTCGCGCGCAGCTGCGGTCATCCGCCCGTTCTGGACCTTTCCGGCAATCATGCGGACGAACTCGTCCGACGGGTTGGCGAATTCGCGCTCCAGCTCGATGCGCACCTGCGACTGCAGTTTCAGCCGACCCGCCTCGGCGATGATCGCCGAAATGTCGAATTGGCTGCGCGAAAAGCGTTCGAGTGTCGCCGGGTCGGTGCGACGGATCGCATCCATTGAAAAGACGAAGAACGGCTTTTCGTCCATGCGGTTGGGCTGATCAATATCGGAATAGAAGTGATAGACGACGCCGTTGGTCAGGATGGCGACGCGCGCATCGGTGGTGGTGAAGTACCGGAACAGCTGACTGGCATGCTTCAGGTCGAGGTCGACCGACGACGGCTTGCATTCGATCAGGATCGACAATCTGCCGTCGATTGCCAGCGCATAGTCGACCTTTTCGCCCTTCTTGGTCCCGACATCGGCGGTGTACTCGGGAATTACCTCCGCTGGATTGAACACATCATAGCCCAGCGCCTGAAGGAAGGGCATGACCAGCGCGGTCTTTGCCGCCTCCTCGGTCAACAGGAACTCGCGATGCTGCGCCGTGCGCTTTTCGAGTTCGATCAGTTTCGTCGCCAGATCCATGCCTCGCCCCCGCTTCGATCGGGAGAGGGGGAGCGGATACGGCTGGCCGTGTCCAATCGAGACTGCTCCGAAGCGGAGTGAGCGAACCGGTCGTCGCCCCGGCACAGGCCGGGGCCGCTTTCCAATCTCGCGCTTGTGCCAGCGGATCGCGGTCCCGGCCTGCGCCGGGACGACGCTTTACGATCGGCCTATGCGCCACCGCCCGCCAGCGCGGCGAGCAGCAGCAGGGCGACGATGTTGGTGATCTTGATCATCGGGTTGACCGCCGGGCCGGCGGTGTCCTTGTACGGGTCGCCGACCGTGTCGCCGGTCACCGCCGCCTTGTGGGCATCGCTGCCCTTGCCGCCGTGATTGCCGTCCTCGATGTACTTCTTGGCATTGTCCCACGCACCGCCGCCCGACGTCATCGAGATGGCGACGAACAGGCCCGAGACGATCACGCCCAGCAGCATCGCGCCCAGCGCCGCAAAGCCCTGGGCCTGCCCCGCCACGCCGGTGATGATGAAATAGACCGCGACCGGCGACAGCACCGGCAGCAGCGACGGCACGATCATCTCCTTGATCGCGGCGCGGGTGACGATGTCGACGGTGCGCGCGTAGTCGGGGCGGCTGGTGCCCGCCATGATGCCGGGATTGTCGCGGAACTGGTCGCGCACGTCCTGCACCACGCTGCCCGCCGCGCGGCCGACCGCAGTCATGCCGAACGCGCCGAACAGATAGGGCAGCAGCGCGCCGAGCAGCAACCCGACGATGACGTACGGGTTGCTCAAGGAGAAATCGACGGTGATGCCGCCGAAATAACGCTTCAGATCCTCGGTATAGGCGCCAAACAGCACGAGCGCCGCCAGCGCCGCCGATCCGATCGCATAGCCCTTGGTCACCGCCTTCGTCGTGTTGCCGACCGCGTCGAGCGCATCGGTGCGCACGCGCACATCATCGGGCAGCCCCGCCATCTCGGCGATGCCGCCGGCATTGTCGGTGACCGGGCCATAGGCGTCGAGCGCGACGACCATGCCCGCAAGCGCCAGCAGCGAGGTCGCGGCAAACGCCACGCCGATGATGCCGGCCAGCTGATATGCGGCGATCACCGCGACGACGATGACGAGGGTGGGCAGCGCGGTCGATTCCAGGCTGATCGCCAGCCCCTGGATGACGTTGGTGCCGTGTCCGGTCTCGGAGGCTTTCGCGATCGACCGCACCGGGCGGAACTGGGTGCCGGTATAATATTCGGTGATCCAGACGAGCAGCCCGGTGACGCCCAGCCCGATCATCATGCACCAGAACAGGTCCATGCCGGTGAAGCTCAGCCCGCCGTCCGCGACGCTGGTTCCCAGCGGCTGGGACGAAAGCGTGTCGGTGGCGGGATCAAGGAATCCCGAGCTGCCGATCACCGCGTTCAGGTCGCCCAGCGTATAGGCGGTGGCGAAATAGATCGCCGGGATCGCCAGGATCGCGGTCGTCCAGAAGCCCTTGTACAGCGCCCCCATGATCGATCCGCTGCTGCCCAGCCGGACCATGTAGGTGCCGATGATCGACGTGATGATGCACACGCCGCCGACGATCAGCGGCAGCGCCATCAGCGCCAGCAGATCGGCCGGCGATGCCGTGATCAGCAGCGCGATCGACACCATCGTCAGGCCCAGCGTGACGACATAGGTTTCGAACAGGTCGGCCGCCATGCCCGCGCAGTCGCCGACATTGTCGCCGACATTGTCGGCGATGACGGCGGGGTTGCGGGGATCGTCCTCGGGAATCCCTGCCTCGACCTTGCCGACCAGGTCGGCGCCGACGTCCGCCGCCTTGGTGAAGATGCCGCCGCCCAGCCGCGCGAAGATCGAGATCAGCGACGCGCCGAACGCCAGCGCGGTCAGCGCCTCGATGATCTCGCGGTCATTCGGCGCATGGCCGTCGACCGCGACGAGGTACCAGAACAGCACCGCGATCGACAGCAGGCCGAGGCCCGCGACCAGCATCCCGGTGATCGCACCCGACCGAAAGGCCAGGGTGAGCCCGCCCTGCAGGCTGGTCCGCGCCGCTTCCGCCGTGCGCACATTGGCGCGCACCGAAATGTTCATGCCGATATAGCCGGCGATGCCCGACAGCACCGCGCCGATCACGAAGCCGACCGTCGACAGAAAGCCCAGCGTCGCGGCGAGCACCACGGTGACGATCACGCCGACGATGGCGATGGTACGGTATTGCCGGCCCAGATACGCCTTGGCGCCTTCCTGGATGGCGGCGGCGATGTCCTGCATCTTCTCGTTGCCCGCCGGGGCGCGCAGCACCTGCTGACTGGTCAAGATGCCATAGAGCACGGCGATCACGCCGCACAGCATGGCGATGTAAACGATGTTCATTCGATGGGCATCCTTCCCCTGATTTCCCTGCGCGGCTGGCCTCGTAGGAATGGGCCGGGTTCCGCGTCGGTTGAGAGGTATAGATGGCGTTCGAGGCAGCGCAAGCGGGCGTGCACTGCAGCAATCCCGATGCCGGTCAGTGCTGGTAGCCGAGCGCCCCGGCGGGTGCTTCACCGTCCAGCGTGACCGGGAACCTACCGCTCGCCTCAACCCGGCCGATCATCGTCGCGGGCACCGGCGGGTGGCGATCGGCGGGCAGGGTGAACAACAGCGCATAGTCATCGCCCCAGCGCAGCGCCGCCTCCGCGTCGTCGCCTTGCGCCACGCGACGGAATGTCGGGCTCAGCGGCACGCGCGCCCGCTCGATCGCCATTGTCACGCCTGACGCGGTCGCGATCCGCGCCGCATCGATCAGCAGCCCGTCGGACACGTCCATCATCGCGCTGACCAAGGGGGCCAGTGCGATCCCCTGCGCGACCAGCGGCTGCGGGCGCAGATAGGCGGCGACCAGCGCACCCGGCTGCAAGTCGCCCGCCGCGACCAGCCGGTGGCCCAGCATCGCATCGCCGATCGCGCCCGCGACCCAGATGCTGTCGCCGGCGCGCGCGCCCGACCGGCGCGGGATCGGCAAGTGGCTGGCGCGCCCGATCGCGGTCAGGCTGATCGTCCGCGGTGCGCCGGCGATCAGCCGCACGGTATCACCACCCAGCAACGCGCAATCGAACCGCGCCAGCACCTCGCGCAGCCCCGCCACGAACGCGCGGTCCCACGCGTTGTCGCCGAGCGGATAGTTGAGCAGCACGCCGTCAGGCCGCGCGCCCTTCGCCGCCAGGTCCGACAGGTTGGTCGCCACCAGCCGCCACGCGACATCCTGCGGCGTCGTGCCGGGCAGGTAATGCACCCCCTCGGCAATGCTGTCGGTGGTCAGCACAAGGTCGGGCGGCAGGAACGCGGCATCGTCCGCCAGCGCCTCCGCCCCCGCATGGAGCGGCAGCGCACGCAGCGCGGCGATGAAGTCGGCTTCGTTCATGGGCTCCCGAAGCGGGTCAGCGCCGCACATCCTTCGCGACGGCGTCGAGCAGGCCGTTGGCAAAGCTCTTTTCGCGCTTGTCATAGAACGCGTCGGCGACGTCGAGATATTCGCTGATGACCGTCGCGGTCGGCACGTCGGCGCGTGCGATCAGTTCATAGGTGCCGCAGCGCAGGATCTGGCGCATCGGCTTGTCGAGCCGCTCCAGCGTCCAGCCTGCCGACAGCTTGCCCGAAATCAGTGCGTCGATCTCGTCGCGGCGCGCGTCGACGCCCTTGACGATGTCGTCGAAGAACATCGCGTCCGCGTCGGCATATTCGACATCCTCGATCGTCGCGCCCAGCCGGTGCTGGTGGAACTCAGCCAGCAGGCGCGGCACCGGCGTGCCCTCCATTTCCTGCTGGTACAGCGCCTGGACGGCGGCGAGACGCGCGGCGGCGCGCGCCTGCGATCGTGGCTTGGGTCGGGAATTAGCTGTCATGTTTACCTGCATAGCGATCCGCTCGTTTCGAGCGAAGTCGAGAAACGAACGGGGACGGGGAGGATTGGCAGAATAGGCTCAGTCGGCCAGCCGCAGCGCCACCGACTTGGCATGCGCCGGCAGCCCCTCCGCATTGGCGAGCGCGACCGCTGCCGGGCCGATCGCCGCCAGCCCCTGTGGCCCCAGCTCCAGGAAGCTCGTCCGCTTCATGAAGTCGAGCACCGACAATCCGCTGGCAAAGCGCGCGCGGCGCCCGGTCGGCAGCACATGGTTCGGCCCCGCGACATAATCGCCGACCGCTTCCGGCGTGTGCCGGCCGAGGAAGATCGAGCCGGCGTGGCGCACGGCAGCGAACAGTGGCGCGGGATCGGCAACCGCCAGCTCCAGATGCTCGGGCGCCAGCCGGTCGACCAGCGGCACCGCCGCCATCAGCTCCGGGACCAGGATGATCGCGCCATTGGCGTCCCAGCTCGCCCGCGCGACGTTCGCGGTGGTGAGCGCGCCGATCTGGCGGTCGACCGCGTCCGCCACCCGATCGGCAAAGGCCGCGTCGTCGGTGAACAGGATCGACTGGCTGGTCGGGTCGTGCTCGGCCTGGCTCAACAGGTCGGCGGCGGTCCATTCGGGGTCGTTCGCGCCGTCCGCGACGACGACGATCTCGCTCGGCCCCGCGACCATATCGATGCCGACCACGCCATAAAGCTGGCGCTTCGCCTCCGCGACCCAGGCATTGCCGGGGCCGGTGATGACATCGACCGGGGTGATGCGATCGGTGCCATAGGCAAGCGCGGCGATCGCCTGCGCGCCGCCGACCCGCCACACCTCGTCGACCCCTGCCAGCTCGGCGGCGGCGAGCACCAACGGATTGACCTCACCGTCGGGCGTCGGCGTCACCATCACCAGCCGCTCGACCCCCGCGACCCTGGCGGGAATGGCATTCATCAGCACCGATGAGGGATAGGCGGCCCGCCCGCCCGGCACATAGACGCCCGCCGCGTCGACCGCGCGCCACCGTGCCCCGGTGCGGATGCCGTGCGCGTCGGTCGTCTCGCTGTCCTGCGGCTTCTGGCGCGCGTGATACGCCATGATCCGGTCGCGCGCGAGCTCGAGCGCCGCGCGCAATTCGGGCGCGATACCCGCCAGCGCCGCCGCGCACGCGCTGCGCTCGATCCGCCAGCCCGTGTCGTTGAGGTCATGGCGGTCGAATTTGAGCGTGAAGGCGTGGAGCGCGGCGTCGCCCTCGTCCTTCACCGCGCGCACGATCGTCGCGACGTCGCGCGCGACGTCGGCGTCGGACTCGCGGCGGGCATTGACCAGCGCGTCGAACTGCGCGGCAAAGCCGGGGGCGCTGGCGTCCAGGCGGATCATGCGGCCGCGTCCTGCTGGGCCACCGCGCGGCGAAAACGATCGACCAGCGGCACGATGGTGTCCGCGCGCATCTTGAACGCGGCGCGGTTGACGATCAGCCGGCTCGTGACCTGTGCGATCACCTCGACCTCGACCAGCCCGTTCTCTTTGAGCGTGCGCCCCGAGGAGACGAGGTCGACGATGCGCGGGGCCAGCCCCAGCACCGGGGCCAGCTCCATCGCGCCGTTGAGCTTGACGCATTCGGCCTGCACCCCGCGCGCCTCGAAATGGCGCCGCGTGATGTGGGGATATTTGGTGGCGATGCGCACATGGCTCCATCCGCGCGGATCGTCGCCCGCGGCCAGGTCCGCCGGTTCGGCGACCGAGATGCGGCAATGCCCGATGCCCAGGTCGACGGGGGCGTACAGCTCCGAATAATCGAATTCGGCCAGCACGTCGGAACCGACGATGCCCAGCTGCGCCGCGCCATGCGCGACAAAGGTCGCGACGTCGAACGCGCGCACCCGGATCAGGTCGATCGCGGGCGTATTGGTGGCAAAGCGCAGCGCGCGGCTGTCGGGATCGGCGAATGCGGGTTCGGGCACGATGCCGACCTGCGCGAGCAGCGGCAGCGCCTCATCGAGGATGCGCCCCTTCGGCACGGCAAGGATCAACGGTTGGGTCATTGGTGGCGCGGCCTTATCTGGGGTATCGCCGCCATGCAACAAGCTGCCCCGGAGGCGGTAATGACCGATCAAGCGGCCGGTCGCGAAGCGTTCCGCGTCCAGCTTGGCAGCTGCACCGTGATGGGCGCGCCAATGACCGCGCGGGCGCGCGCGGGAATCGCCGACGCGCTCGACCTGCTGGAAATCGGGTTGAGCGCGGGCGTGAAGCTTTCCCCTGCCGCCAGCGCCGCCCATGATCGCCGTGCACTGCGCCTGCCGCACGGTGGACCCCGGTACGGGGGCCGGGGTGACGGGCGATCAAACGCATTTCCAGCAGCCGGGCGGACGTCTCTCCGCCTTATTCACCCCAGTGCAGACCGGGGTGACGCGAAAGCGAGGATGCTCTGGCGACCCGTGTTTCGGGCTGGACCCTATAACCGCGCGCGCAGCGTCACGCGGGCGTTGATCGGCGCGCCGGGCGTCACGTTGTTGTTATTGTGCGCGTCGCTGAAGTAATCGGTGTCGAACAGGTTCTCGACATTGACCTGGATGTCGAAGCGCGGATCGATGGTGTAGAACAATGCCGCATCGACGCGCGTGAACGCGGGCAGGCGCGTCGTCGCCGGCGACGTGCGGATCGCCGCGAACTGGCTGCCCTGATGCACCACGCCCAGCCCGATGCCGATCGCCGGGGCGACCTGATAACGGTTCCACAGCGACGCCTGATGCCGCGGCACCTGGCCCAGCCGCACCGCGTCGTTGCCGCGCAGCACTGCGTCCTGATAGCTGTAGCCGCCGCTGACCTGCCATTCAGGCGTGATCCGCCCGGCGAGCCCGACCTCGACGCCCTCCGTCCGCGTCGCGCCGATATTGATCGACAGCGCGGGGTTGAGCGGGTCGGGCGTCGTCGCATTGGTCCGGTCGAGCCGGAACAGCGCGACCGTGGCGGTCAGGTCGGGCCGGATCGCCCATTTCGCGCCGACCTCGTAATTGGTGAAGGCTTCGGGCGCCAGGTTCTGCTGAGTCGTCGAAAGCGCCAGGAACTGATCGCCCGAACGCGGCAGGAAGGACCGGCTGTAGCTGCCATAGAGCGACAGCGCGGTCGTCGGCTTCAGGATCAGGCCGAACCGCGGCGACACCTTGTCGTCGGTGCGCCCGAACGGCCGGTCGGGGGTGGCCGCGAAGTCGACGCCCGCAATTTCGAACCGGTCGTAACGCAGGCCTACGACGATCTCGACAAGCGTGCCGATCTGAAACTGGTCCTGGGCATAAACGGAGAACACGTCGACATCCGACCGGCGGTCGTTGGCCGGGATGTCGAAGCGGACGGTCGGATAGACGGGGTCGACGACGCTGATCCGCGCCGACGACAGCGTGCCGTTGAGCCGCGCGTTGCGGCTCGACTGGTCGGCGACCTCGACCCCGATCAGCAGCGTGCTCCGCGCCCCGCCCAGATCGGCCGTCCAGATCAGATTGCCCTGGCCGATCAGATTCTCGCGCGTCGTCGTGTCGGTATAGGCTCCAAGCGCGAAGGTGCCGTCGCTGGCGCGTACCGCGCCGTTGGGAAAGACGTTGGTATAGAGCTTGTCGTAATTGCCGTAGAGCAGGGTCGTGTCGAGCGTCAGGCCGGGCGCGATCTCGCCCTCGACGCGGAGCTTGGCGACATGTGCCTGCAACGTCGTCCGATTGACGCCGGGCACGCCGAAGAATGTGTCGCGCGCGTTGGTGATCGGGCGATTGTCGAGCGACGGGACGCCGCGATCGGTCACGCGATCGTCGTCCAGATATTCGTAGGACAGCCCGACACGCCACGTGCGGCCCAGTTCGGCGGCGGCATAGGGATTGATCGCGAACCGTTCGCCGTCGACGAAATCGCGAAAGCTCTCCAGCCCCTCCGCCATCGCGTTGACGCGCAACGCCGCGCCGGGCGCGATCGGGGCGTTCAGGTCGGCGCTGACCAGCGTCGCGCCGAAGCTGTTGACGCTGGCGTCGGCACCGAAGGCGAACTGGTCGGCGAGCGGCGTCTTCTGGACGCGGTTGATCACGCCGCCGCCGCCGCCGCGGCCAAAGGTGAGCGCCGCGGGCCCCTTCAGCACCTCGACCCGCTCCAGGTTATAGAGCGGGCGGAAATACTGCACGTCGTCGCGCACGCCATCCAGGAAGAAGTCGGCGGTGGTGTTCTGGCCGCGGATCGTCACCTGATCGCGATTGCCCTCGCCCTGGCCGACGGTGGTGCCGGGGACGTAGCGCAGTGCCTCGCCGATGCTCAGGATCGCCTGATCGTCCAGCTGCTCGCGGGTCAGGACCGTGATCGTCTGCGGCGTGTCCTTCAGTGGCGTGCGCGTCTTGAGCGCGGTCGTGCCGTCGGTCGCCAGATAGCCGTCGGCCTGGCCGATGACGATGATTTCCTGCTCGGGCGTCTCAGGCACCGGCGCGACGGGTGCGTCAGTGGCGGCGCTCAATGCGGTGGAAAGCAGCAGCGCGGAACTCAGCAACGTCATTCATCGTCTCCCTGTGCGAGAGGCGATTAGCTTAATGCGTGTCATTTGCAATAGCAGAAATGCGCACGAAGCGATCTAAGTCCCTCCCCTTCAGAGGGGGGTTGGGAACTATCTATTTGCCGATCCGAACGGACAAGCCGCACCCCCTACCCCTCCCGTGAAGGGGAGGGGCTTAAGAGGCGAGCCCATCCTGATCGTGATCTATTCGAACTCGAGGATCGCGGCGTCGACCATCAGGCTGTCGCCCGGTGCGGCGTTGGCGGCCTTGACCACCCCGGCACGCTCGGCGCGCAGGATATTCTCCATCTTCATGGCTTCCACCACCGCCAGCGGCTGTCCCGCCTCGACCCGGTCGCCCGGCGCGACGTGCAGCCGGGTGAGCAGTCCCGGCATCGGGCACAGCAGGAACTTGCTCGTGTCGGGCGGCAGCTTTTCGATCATGTGGCGGGCCAGCGCCGCCACTTCCGGGCGTTCGGCGCGCACCACATGGCGGGCGCCGCGTGTCTGCAGCACCCAGCCGCCGCCGCGACGCCTTTCGACGCGCAGCGCCAGCGGCGCGCCGTCGATGACCGCTTCGGCCATCCGCATGCCGGGACCATGGTGCAGGTCGAGCGTCATTGCCACGCCGTCGACGATTGCGCCGCCTTCGGTCAGCGCGACCTCGTACGTCGTGCCGTCGCGCGTCACGGTCCACGCAACGCCGGGGTCGGGCGCGCCATTCAGCCGCCCGCTGATCGCGCCGGCACGCAGGCGGTCGGCACGGGTCAGCGCCGCCGCCACCGCCGCCAGCTGCGCGGGCAGATCGTCGGCCATCGCCGCGCCATGGAATCCGTCGGGATATTCCTCGGCGATGAAGCCGGTGGTGAGGTTGCCCGAACGGAAGCGGGGATGCTGCATCAGCGCCGACAGGAAATCGACATTGTTGCCGACGCCCTCGACCACGAAGCGGTCGAGCGCCTGCACCTGCAGGTCGGCGGCTTCATCGCGCGTCGGTGCCCAGGTGATCAGCTTGGCGATCATCGGGTCATAGAAGATGCTGACCTCGCCGCCTTCGGTGACGCCATCGTCGACGCGGATATAGGCTGCATCGCGCTTCTCGGCTTCGCTCGAAGCGAACGGCGGTGGAGCGGCATTCGCTCCGTTGGTATCGAGCGTGATTCCGTTCGTATCGAGCGAAGTCGAGATACGTTCGCCCTCGCTATGCGCATCTCTCTCGCTCGCGAGCGGGGACGACCAGGTCACATATGGCGTCTCCTCCGCCGGCGGCGGCGCATAGCGCACGAGCCGGCCGGTGCTCGGCAGAAAGCCGCGATAGGGGTCCTCGGCATAGACACGGTTCTCGATCGCCCAGCCGTTCAGGCGAATGTCGCCCTGCCCGAAGCCCAGCGGTTCGCCCGCCGCCACGCGGATCATCTGCTCGACCAGATCAATGCCCGTCACCGCCTCGGTCACCGGATGCTCGACCTGCAGCCGCGTGTTCATCTCCAGGAAGTAGAAGCTCTCGCCGGTCGGGTCCGCGCCACTGACGATCAGCTCGACGGTGCCCGCGCTGAAATAGCCGACCGCGCGGGCCAGCGCGACCGCCTGTTCGCCCATCGCGCGCCGCATCGCGGGCGTGACGAAGGGGGAGGGGGCTTCCTCCACCACCTTCTGGTGGCGGCGCTGGATCGAACATTCGCGCTCGCCCAGATAGACGATGTTGCCATGCTGGTCGCCCAGCACCTGGATCTCGATGTGGCGCGGGCTTTCGATGAACTTCTCGATGAATACGCGATCGTCGCCGAAGCTCGCCAGCCCCTCGCGCTTGGTCGCCTCGAACCCTTCGCGGACATCCTGTTCGGACCAGGCGAGCCGCATCCCCTTGCCGCCGCCACCCGCCGACGCCTTCATCATCACCGGAAAGCCGATGTCGCTGGCGATCCGCACCGCCTCGTCGGTATCGGCGATCTCGCCCAGATAGCCGGGGACGACGTTGACGCCCGCGGCCTTGGCGAGCTTCTTCGATTCGATCTTGTCGCCCATCGCCGCGATGGCGTTGGGCGGTGGACCGACGAACGCGATTCCCGCCTCCGCGCACGCCTTTGCGAAACTCTCGCGCTCCGACAGGAAGCCATAGCCGGGGTGGATGCAATCCGCGCCCGTCGCCTTCGCCGCTTCCAGGATCAGGTCGGCACGCAGGTAGCTCTCCGCCGCCGGCGCCGGCCCTAGCCGCACCGCCTCATCCGCCGTCAGGACGTGTGGCGAGCGCGCATCCGCATCCGAATAGACCGCGACGGTCGCCAGCCCCATGCGCTTGGCGGTGCGGAACACGCGACACGCGATTTCGCCGCGATTGGCGACCAGGATTTTGTTGAACATCAGAGTTCCAAATCAATAAAATTCATCGACCCATTCCGCGTTTATCCAGGATGTGCACCGATCGGGATCATTAGGTTGATCATCGCGTAAAGGTTCGTGATTCACATACAGAACAGTCAGCCGTTGCACTCGCTCGTTATGATCTGTGATACTAATTCGGTCACCAGGAGCAGGCAGCTGATCGAACCTGAACGTTCCCCAAAGCCTGCGATCCCCATTCTTTGTGACAAAGAGGGGCGCGGAGATCATCGACAGTTGCCCATTACGCCGCATTCGGTGCCCGCGCACCGCGCAGTAGCCCGTCGGTACTCAAATCCTCGTCGATTTCCGGCCAGTGGATGCCATAGCCTGCCCCCGCCCGCTCCCAGTTCGCGCGTTGCTGTGGCGTGGCGTGCAGGAGGCGCGGATACCAGGCCAGGGGCGCAGAGATCGAGCGGCCGTCCATCAGGTCGACGATCAAGCTGTGCTCGTCGCAACGGACGTCCAGCACGCGCTCGTCGGTGAGCTTAGCCGAAATGTTCATGCCATGCCTCCAGAAACTCCGCGCGATGGGCGTCGACCATCTCGACAATGCCACTGATCTCATGCGCTCGAAAGCCTCGACTTTTCGCCACTTCGATCGTTTCCAGCCAGACCTTCATGGTCGCATCACCTCGATCGACGTGAATGTGCGGCGGCTCGTTCGGCTCGTGGCTGTAGAAGTAAAACCTGAACGCGCCGATCCGCTTTACGGTGGGCATTGCGCGCCTTCGCTGTCCAACGCCATCGCCTTCACCCCCAGCCGCTCGAACAGCGCGGCGTCCGCGTCATCCCCCGCATTGCCGGCGGTCAGCAGCTTGTCGCCGGTGAAGATGCTGTTCGCTCCCGCCAGGAAACATAGCGCCTGCGTCGCCTCGCTCATGCTCTCGCGGCCTGCGCTCAGCCGCACCATGCTTTCCGGCATGGTGATGCGGGCGACCGCGACGGTGCGGACGAACTCGATATCGTCGATCTTGGCGAGCGGCGTGTTGGCCAGCATGTCGCCCAGCACTGTGCCCTTGACCGGCACCAGCGCGTTGACCGGCACGCTTTCGGGATGCTGGGGCAGGGTGGCGAGCGCATGGATGAACCCGACCCGGTCCTCGCGCGTCTCGCCCATGCCGACGATGCCGCCGCTGCACACATTGATGCCGGCGGAGCGGACATGATCCAGCGTCTCCAGCCGGTCCGCGAAGGTCCGCGTGGTGATGACGTCGCCATAGCGCTCGGGCGAGGTGTCAATATTGTGGTTGTAGTAATCGAGGCCCGCGTCGGCGAGCATCGCCGCCTGCCCCGGGGTCAGCATCCCCAGGGTCATGCAGGTCTCCATGCCCATCTGACGCACGCCCTTCACCATCTCGACGATCGCGGGCATGTCGCGGTCCTTGGGGTTGCGCCACGCCGCGCCCATGCAGAAGCGGGTCGAGCCATTGTCCCGTGCCTGCGCGGCGGATTGCAGCACCGCACGCACGTCCATCAGCCGCGTCGCCTTGAGCCCGGTTTCCGCATGGACCGATTGCGAGCAATAGCCGCAATCCTCCGGGCAGCCGCCGGTCTTGATGCTGAGCAGCGTCGATCGCTGCACCGCGACCGGATCATGATGCGCGCGGTGCACTTCAGCGGCGCGGAACACGAGCTCGGTGAAGGGCAGGTCGAACAACGCGGCGATTTCGTCGCGCGTCCAGTCGGTACGGGATTCGGCGGTCACGGGTATTTCCATCGATCAGGTCAGCGCGAAAAAGCAAATGGCGACTGCGGCGACCGCCATCACCAGCGAACTGCCTTTGACCAGCACGGTGACGACGGTTTCCATGGTCTGGCTCGCCCTATGGCCCTGGCCGGCGATCGGCAAGCTCCGGCTCGCCCCGACCAGCGCGGCGAGCAAGATGCCTGCGACCAGCAGGTAGGAAGACAGCCACAGCGCGTGGATCACCCCGGCTGCCCACGCCTCCGGCACGGTCAGATAGGGCCAGAACAGCGCAAGCGCGATCAGTGCCGGCCCGGTCTGCACCGCGGTCAGGTGCGCGGACAGGCCCATGCGCGGGTTGCGCAGTTTAGGGATGGCGATCCCGATGAGCAGCCCGAGCGCGAACAGCACGAACCCCGCCTTGCCGAGCAGGATCGCCGTGGCCGTCACCGCGCATCCTCCCCCACCGGGGGCATGTTGTGGCCCAGCAGGCGCAGCACGTCGGCGGCGCATTCGACCACGTTCGATCCGGGCCCGTAAATCCCCTGAACGCCCGCATCGCGCAGGACATCATAATCCTGGGGCGGGATCACGCCGCCGGCGATCACCTTGATGTCTGGACGGCCGGCGGCACGCAGCCCGGCGATCAGCGCCGGGATCAGCGTCTTGTGCCCCGCTGCCAGCGACGACGCGCCGACAATGTCCGCGCCGGAGTCCAGCGCCAGCACGACGGTCTCCTCCGGCGTTTGGAACAATGGGCTGCTCACCACGTCAAAGCCCATGTCGGCAAAGGCGCTGGCGATGACATTGGCACCGCGATCATGCCCGTCCTGGCCCATTTTCGCGACGAGGAGTTTGGGTTTCCGACCCAGCCGGCGAGTGACCGCGTCGACGCCGGCGGTGACCTGCGCCCAGCGATCATCCTCGGCATAGGGGGCGGCATAGACGCCCCTGACCGGAGTGGGGACGGTGGCGTGACGGCCGAACACGTCCTCCATCGCCGCCGAGATTTCCCCCAGCGTGGCGCGGGCGCGCGCCGCGGTGACGGCAAGGGCCAGGAGGTTGGTTTCAGTTCCTCCCCGAGCTTGCTCGGGGAGGGGGACCGCCGCCAACGGCGGTGGTGGAGGGGTCTGGGCCGGCAATTGCCCCTCCACCATCGCTTCGCGATGGTCCCCCTCCCCGAGGCGAGCTCGGGGAGGAGCTTTCGCCGCTTCCCGCAACGCCTCCAGCGCAGCCTGCACCGCCGCTTCGTCTCGTCCGGCCTTGACCGCGTTGATCCGCGCGATCTGCGATTCGCGCACCGCGGCGTTGTCGACTTCCAGCGTCTCCAGCAGGTCCTCGTTCGCCAGCCGGTATTTGTTGACGCCGACGATCACGTCCTCCGCCCGGTCGACCCGCGCTTGCCGGGCGGCGGCGGCTTCCTCGATCATCGCCTTGGGCCAGCCGGCCGCGACTGCCTTCGCCATGCCGCCTTCGGCCTCGACCCGCTCGACGATCTCCCACGCCTTGTCGGCCAGTTCCCTGGTCAGCGCCTCGACATAGTAACTGCCGCCCAGCGGATCGACGACCTTGGTCATCCCCGTTTCTTCCTGCAGCACGATCTGGGTGTTGCGCGCGATGCGGGCGGAGAAGTCGGTGGGCAGCGCGATCGCTTCGTCGAGCGCGTTGGTGTGGAGCGACTGGGTGCCGCCCAGCATCGCCGCCATCGCCTCCACGGTGGTGCGGATGACGTTGTTGTAGGGGTCCTGCTCGGTCAGCGACACGCCCGATGTCTGGCAATGGGTGCGGAGCACCTTCGACCGTTCGTCCTGTGCCCCCAGCATCGTCATCGCCCGGTGCCACAAGAGCCGCGCGGCGCGCAGCTTGGCGACTTCCATGAAGAAGTTCATGCCGATCGCGAAAAAGAACGACAGGCGGCCTGCGAACTTGTCGATATCGAGTCCGCTCTCCACCCCGCGCCGGACATATTCGATACCGTCGGCGATGGTGAAGGCCAGCTCCTGCACCTGCGTCGCCCCGGCCTCATGCATGTGATAGCCGCTGATCGAGATCGAGTTGAATTTCGGCATGTTGGCCGAGGTATAGGCAAAGATGTCCGCGATGATCCGCATCGATGGCTCGGGCGGGTAGATATAGGTGTTGCGGACCATGAACTCCTTGAGGATGTCGTTCTGGATGGTGCCTTCCAGCAGCGCCTGATCGACGCCCTGTTCCTGCGCCGCGACGATGAAGAAAGCGAGGACGGGGATCACCGCGCCGTTCATCGTCATGCTGACCGACATCTGGTCGAGCGGGATGCCGTCGAACAGGATCTTCATGTCCTCGACCGTGTCGATCGCTACGCCCGCCTTGCCGACATCGCCGGTGACGCGGGGATGATCGCTGTCATAGCCGCGATGGGTGGCGAGGTCGAAGGCAACGCTCAGCCCCTTCTGCCCGGCCGCCAGGTTGCGGCGGTAGAAAGCATTGGATTCCTCGGCGGTCGAAAAGCCCGCATATTGCCGGATCGTCCAGGGGCGGCCGGCATACATCGTCGCCTTCACCCCGCGCGTATAGGGCGCGAAGCCGGGCAGGCCAGGGTCGATCCCGGCCACGTCCTCGGCGGTGTAGAGCGGCTTGACCACAATCCCCTCCGGCGTGTGCCAGGTCAGGTCGCGACCCTTCACTTCCTTTGCAGCGAGTGCGGCCCAGTCGGCGGGGGTGGGGGGGAGCCACCAGCACCGCGCCAGGTGGATAGCCCCCACTCTCGCCCCCTCCCCTGGGCTGCAGGCGAGCGAAGCTCAACGGGAGGGGGGAGCCGTCCCCCAAATCCCACCCCTCCACCATCACGTCCCAGCGGCTGGCGTTGATGCACAGCGGCCGCACCTCGACGCCGTGTTCGCGCGCGTCGCGGACGATCTGGGCGGGGGCATAGAAGCCCATCGGCTGGGCGTTGAGCAAAGCGGCGCAGAAGATGTCGGGGTGATGATGCTTCATCCAGCACGACGCATAGGCGATCTTGGCAAAGCTGGCGGCGTGGCTTTCGGGAAAGCCATAGCTGCCGAAGCCCTCGATCTGCTTGACCAGCCGCTCGGCAAAGTCCTGGGCGATGCCGTTCGCGCGCATGCCCGCGATCAGCTTGTCGCGGAACTCGCCGACCCCGCCGGTGAACTTGAACGTCGCCATCGCGCGGCGCAGCCGGTCGGCCTCCGCCGGCGTAAAGCCCGCGCCGACGATCGCGACCTTCATCGCCTGTTCCTGGAACAGCGGCACGCCCAGCGTCTTTTCCAGCACGTCGCGCAGCGCATCATTGGGATAGACGACCGCCTCGCGCCCCTCGCGCCGCTTCAGATAGGGATGAACCATGTCGCCCTGGATCGGGCCGGGGCGCACGATCGCGACCTCGATCACCAGGTCATAGAATTCGCGCGGCTTCATGCGCGGCAGCATCGACATCTGCGCGCGGCTTTCGATCTGGAACACGCCCAGCGTGTCGGCGCGCTGGATCATCCCGAAGGTATCCGGGCAATCGGTCTGCATCTCGTCGCTCGCCATGTCGATCGCCACGCCCTTGTGCGCTTCGAGCAGTTCGAACGCGCGGCGCATGCAGCCGAGCATCCCCAGCCCCAGCACATCGACCTTCATGAAACCCAGCGCCTCGATATCCTCCTTTTCCAATTCGATCACCCAGCGGTCGGGCATCGCGGCGGGTTCGACCGGCACCAGATCGTGGAGCGGATCGCGGGTCAGCACGAAGCCGCCGGGGTGCTGCGACAAATGGCGCGGCGTGCCGATCAGCTCGCGCGCCAGCTCCAGCGTCAGCGCGATGCGCGGGTCGGTCGCGTCCAGGTTGAGCGCCTCGACATGCCGCTCCTCCACCCCTTCGGCTGACCAGCCCCAGACCTGGCCCGCCAGCCCCGCGGTCAAATCCTCGCTCAGCCCCAGCGCCTTGCCGACCTCGCGCACGCTGCCCCTGGCTCGAAACCGGCTAACCACGGCGGTCAGCGCGGCATGGTCATGGCCATAGCTGTCATAGATCCACTGGATCACCTCCTCGCGCCGCTCATGCTCGAAATCGACGTCGATGTCGGGGGGCTCGTTGCGGCTGGTCGAGATGAAGCGTTCGAACAGCAGCTTGTGCTTGATCGGGTCGATCGACGTGATGCCGAGCACGAAGCAGATCATCGAATTGGCCGCCGATCCGCGCCCCTGGCACAGGATGTTCTGCGCGCGGGCATATTGCACGATCGAATGGACGGTCAGGAAATAGGGGGCATAGCCCATCTGTTCGACCAGCCCGAGTTCGTAGTCGAGCAGGTTGCGATAGTCGGCGGGCGGCGCGCCCCCGAAGCGCCGGTCGAGCGCTTGGCGGGCCATGTGCGCCAGCGCGTCCTGCGGGCTGCGGCCGCTCATCACGATCTCGTCGGGATATTGATAGCGCAGGTCGCGCGGGCTGAAGGTGCAGCGTTCTAGGATCGCGTCGATGGCGTTGAGCGCATCGGGGTGATCGGCGAAGCGGCGCGCCATCTCCTGCGGCGGATGCAGGTGGCGATCGGCATGGCGCTCGCGCCGAAAGCCCAGATCGTCGACCGTGCATTTGTTTCGGATGGCGGTGACGACATCCTGCAGCATCCGCCGGTCGGGATGGTGATAGAGCACGTCCCCGGTCGCGAGCGGCACCAGGCCGTGCGCACGCGCCGCCCGGTCGAGCGCGTGGAGGCGCAGCGCGTCGTCGGGCCGGCGGTGCCAGGTCAGCGCGACATGGCCGCGCCCGGGAAAGATATCCGCCATCCAGCGCATCGCCAGCGGGTCGCCGCGATCGGCAAGGCCCGGCACCAGCGCCGCGACCAGCCCGTCGGCATGCGCCGCGACATCCTCCCAATGCAGGAAGCACTGCCCCTTTTCGCCGCGTTTGGGGTCGGCGCGCCCCTTGCCCAGCGTCAGCAGCCGGGTGAGCGCGCGCCAGCCGCCGACATCCTGTGGCCACACCAGCAGCGACGCGCCGCAGACCAGGTCGAGCCGGCAGCCGGCGACCAGGCGGATCGGATGGCCCTGTTCGCTGACCTGCTCGGCCGCGATCAGCGACCGGACGATGCCGCCCACCGAATTGCGATCGGTAATACCGAGGGCGGGCATCCCCATCATCGCGGCGGCGGTGAACAACTCCTCCGCCGACGACGCGCCGCGCAGAAACGAGAAATGCGTCGTGACCTGAAGCTCGGCATAGGTCATTGGCCGGGCAACAGCGGTTGGAATGGGGCTAACAGTCCAGAAACTGAACTGCTCAAGCCCCTCCCCTTCAGGGGAGGGGTTGGGTTGGGGGCCGTCGGGCGCGGCGCTGGTGGACAGCCCCCACCCCCGGCCCCTCCCCTGAAGGGGATGGGTGAAGAGAGGTCAGTGCCCATTCACCCGAACAGGCCATGGAGATACCAGCTCAGGTCGCCGGTGGCGGGGCGTTCGCCGTCGCCGCGGCGGAACAGCCAGAAACGCTGGCCGGCGTCGTCCTCCACCCGGAAATAGTCGCGGGTGGCGTGGCGTTCGGCGGAACGTCGCCACCATTCGCCATGAATGCGCTCCGGCCCGTCGGCGCGGACCACGCGGTGGGTGCGCCCGCGCCAGGTGAAGCGCAGCGGCGGACGATCGGGCAATTCGGCAAGCACGTGATCGAGCATTTCGGGCCGGCGCAACAGCCGCACCGGGCGCGGCCAGGCGGGGTGCCAGATCGGCGATTTGCCAGTGCGGTCGAGGCGGCGGACATCGTCGGGGCGCAGCCGCTCCCCGGATTCCGGCGGCGGCGTGAGCGGGCCAACGCGCCCGACAGCGCGTTCGGGCACGTCGCTTTCGACGGGCTCGGCACGCCACAGCCGCGCCATGCCGATGCGGTTGGCGATCGCATCGATCAGCGGGGCGAGATCGGGCGTGGCGTCATGCTCCAACCCGGCGGCGACCGGTTGGGGTGCCAGCGGCTCACTGCGGCGCAGGTGGAGCGTCATCGCATCGATGCCGTACCCCGGCTCGATCGTCTCGATCCGCCGGGCGAGCAGGCGCAGCAGGTGCGCGGGATCGCGGCTGGCCTGCGCCAGGCCGATGCGGATGCGCTGGGGCACATGGTCGACCCGGTCGGCGATCAGCTCGACCGCGCGTGCGCCCTCGCCCGCCGCGGTCAGCGCCGCGACCAGCCGGGTGACGAGCACGCCTAGCCAGTGGGCGATCACCTCCGCCGTCAGGATCGGCTCGGCGAAACGCTGTGCGACCGCGATCGCGTCGCGCGCGATCACCGGGACGAGCGGCTCGGGCAGCCGTCCCGTCGCCTGGTCGATCCGGTCGCTCAGGGCGCGACCGAAACGGCGCACGAGCGGCGCGCGCGGCAGGGCGATCAACGCCGCGATGCGGTCGACGCCCAGCCTCCGGAGCAATTCGACCTGGTCGGGCGCGATGCGCAGCGCGGCGGGCGGCAGGGGGGCGAGCGCATCCGCCTGTCCCCCCGGCGGGCACAAGGTCACGGGATCGCAGCCCCAGCGCGCCAGCGCCCAGGCGGCACCGGGCGTGTCGGCGATGGCGACGCGCGCGCTGATCCCCAGCCGGGCGAGCAGCCGCACCAGCCGCCGCGCCATCGCGCCCTCGCCGCCGAACAGATGCGCGACGCCGGTCACCTCGACGAACAACAGGTCGCCGTCCTCGATCGCCACCACCGGCGACCAGCGCCGCGCGAGCAGCAGCGCCAGCCGGTTCAGGTCGGCGCGATCGCCCGCCGGATCGGCGGGATAGAGCCGCAATTCTGGCGACTGGGCGCGCGCCTGGGTCACCGCCATGCCGGGCACGATGCCCAGCGCGCGCGCGACCGGACAGGCAGCGGCGATGACGATGCGGCTGCCGGCACGGTGGGTGGTCGCGTGGGCGATGGGTAAGACCGGGGATTGCCTGGCCTTGACCTGCCGCCGGGAGGAAAATTCGGGTGTCGCAGGACTGCGCAGCGACACCGGCGAATGGCCGCGCGCTTCATCGCAGGGCATCGACTTGAACGGGTGATCGGCGGCTTCGCTGCGCCGGCCAAGCTCGCGCAGCGGCGGACGCTGATGTGCGGGGAGCCTTTCAATCTGCGCTGCCATCTCGGCGCGGGCCCAGCGCGCGCCGGGGCGCCAGCCGGGCGTGTTAGGCACCGAACATTGCGTCGCGCGCTCGCGATGCGCGATTTCGCCCAGCGGCGCGGGATCAGCGGCGACCGGTTCAGGCGGCGGCGCGGCGATCCGCCCTGCCCGCCGCAGCCGGTCGATCGACCAGTCGGGCAGGTAGAGCGCAGCGACCCGTTTCATCGCATCCCTCCAGCAACCAGTGATGAGGCTCGCCGCCGCGCTGGCGGACAAGGTCGACGTGCCAGCGCGACCGGCCGACGCCGGCGACCGGCAGCGCTGCCGACGGCGCGCACCCGATCCGCCAGCGCGTCACCGCGGCCGACGGAATGGCGAGCGGATCGCCCCCGGCGCGGTCGTGGCGGCGCAGCAGCAGCGCGACGGTGCGGCCGCCTTCGGCCGCGAGCTGCAACCGGCGGGTAGCGGGCATCGCCGCGCGCTTCACCTCGCCGATCACCGCGCCCAGCCCGCGATGGCGCAGCCCCTCCTCCATCAACGCGAGCAGTTCGGCATCGTCGGCCGCCTCGGCATAGATGACGCGGTGCGCGCCCAGCCCGACCTGGCTCAGCCCCGGCGCGAACAGGTCGCGGCGGCGCACCACCCACAGCACCTCGCCCCACGCGCGCGCGGCGATGCCCGCCAGGAACAATGTGGCGGCGGCATCATCGGCCAGCGACGGCCCACCGCCCGCGACTTCGTGCAGCGCATCGAGCCTGAGGCCGCCATCGCCCAGCCGCCGGTCCACCGCAGCGATGCCGAACGGCAGCACGTCACGACGGCGCAGCGACGCGCCTTCGATCGCGCGAAGCTGTTCGCGCAGCTCAACCAGGGCAGTGGCATTGGACACGGCACGACTCGACTCGGAGTTATGTTCCTATTTTGTTCCTATCGTGCCGTGAGTCAATCGGGCGCAGTGGAATCCCCCTGCCCCAGTGCACGCTGCAGGTAGACGGTGTCGAGCCAGCGGTCGAACTTGCGCCCGACCGATCGCATCCGCCCGGCATGGGTAAAGCCAAGTGCGGCATGAAGCGCGATCGAGGCAGGTTCCGGCCCGCCGACCACCGCCAGCATCTGGCGGAACCCGGCCGCTTCGGCCGCGTCGATCAGCGCGCTCAGCAGCACGCGGCCAATCCCGCGCCCGATCATGTCGGGGGCCAGGTAGATGCTGTCCTCGCAGGCATGGGCATAGGCCGGGCGATCGCGGAACTGCGTGGCATAGGCATAGCCGACCACGCGACCGTCACGGCACGCGACCAGCCACGGCCAGCCGCGCGCCGCGACCATCAGGATCTTTTCACGTGTCGCCACCGCATCGGGGGCGGCGGTATCGAACGTCGCGGTGCCGTGCGCGACGTGGTGCGCATAGATCGCCGCGATCGCCGCGGCATCACTCTCACCGGCCGCGCGGATGACCAGTGCGGGATCAGGCGGGGCGGCGGACCGGGTCATGCCGCCGCCCCGCGCCCGATCAGTTGATCCGCGTGCGAACCGACAGGCCGATGATGCGCGGTTCGTTGACGAAGGCGGTGTTGTTGTTGAAGTCGATGCCGCCCTTCACATTGTCCTCGTCGGTAATGTTGCGCGCGAACGCCGCGATTTCCAGGCTGCCGTCCTGCTTGGCATAGCCGATGCGCAGGCCGCCTTCGAACTGGGTGTCCGAATTGAACTCGCGCGATTCATAGAGGAAGAAGTTGGTCGGTCCCTGGAACGCCCAGTCGGTGAAAACGAACAATTCCGCATCGCCCTTCACCGGCACGGCATAGCGGGCGGTGAAATCGCCGATCCATTCCGGCGCGTTGGGGAACGGGTTGCCGTCGACCAGCGCGCGCCGCGTGCCCGCGATCGTCACGGTCGGATCGGTGACGGTGCACTGGGCACAGATGCCGACCGCGAGCGTGTCGTCGTTGATCTCGGTGTCGTTATAGCTGAAGCCGGCGGTCAGCGTGAACCGCTCGGTCACGCGGAACTCGCCGTCGAGCTCGAACCCCCAGGCATTGGCCTCGTTGGCGTTGAGCAGCTGGACGAGGTTGCCGCCGCCGCCGACTGCGGTGAACTGCGGGTTGTTGACGCTGTAGGTGAACGCGGCACCGTTCAGGCGCACGCGGCGGTTGAACAGCTCGCTCTTGAAGCCACCTTCCCATGACAGGATCGTCTCCGACGCGGCGACCGACGGCGGTGCGAAGAAGGCGACGTCACGGCCCTGGATCGACGGCGCACGGAAACCGTCGGCCACACGGCCATAGATGCTGAATTCGGGCGTCACTTCATAAAAGGCACTGACGTCCCAGCTGACGCGCTCGTCCGACACCTCGCGGTTGTCGAGCGGCGAACCACCGATCACGTTGAACAGCTTGCGATCGTCGGTGTAGCGCGCGCCGCCCGTCAGCTTCAGCGCTTCCGTCAGCTTGTAGCTCGCCTGACCGAACACCGCCCAGCTTTCGTTGCGGTGGCGCACCAGCGTCGGCGGGGGGAAATCGAAGCCCTGGGTCAGCACGGTGAAATCGCTATCGAAGAAGAATGCGCCGACCTGCCAGCCCAGCCGGCCGGTGCCGTTGCTGGCGAGGCGGACTTCCTGCGTGCGCTGTTCCAGGTCGATCGAATCCTGGGTGTCCGACGGGAACGGGATGAAGCCCGGCCCCGACACCGGCAGGAACGCCGCGCCGAAACCGCCGTCCACGTCGGCACGGCTGCTGCCTTCGCTCGATTCATAGGCGCTGATCGAGGTGATCGTCGCGAAATCGGCTTCGTAATCGACGCGCAGCGACCCGCCGGTGCCGCGATAGGCCTGGCGATTGCCGCCGCCGGCGTCGAGGAAGACGCGGTCGCGGTCGTAATTCTGGTTCAGCTCGTTATTGCCGGGCCCCAGGATGTTGGCGCGAAAGATCGCCGAGCCGCCGAAGGATTCGAGATTGCGATAGTGCAGGTTGCCCAGGATGCTCAGCCGCTCGATCGGGGTGAACAGCAGCTGGCCGCGCACCGCGCGCTCCTCATAGGCGCCATAGACATCGTCCTGGCGCCGGAAGCCGTTGTCGATCCAGTTCTCGCGCCGCTGGATCAGGAACGACACGCGTGCCGCGAGCACGTCCTTGACGATCGGTGCGCCGACGCCACCGTCGAAGTTGAGCGAGCCAAAGGTGCCGAAGGAAAGCGAGCCCTGCGCGCTGAAATCGTTCGACGGCTTGACCGTATCGAACTTGATGATGCCGGCCGGCGTGTTGCGCCCGAACAGCGTGCCCTGCGGACCGCGCAGCACTTCGACACGCTCGATGTCGAACAGCGGAAAGCTCTTGAGCGAGACGTTCTCCAGCACGACTTCGTCGACGATCACCGACACCGGCTGCGACGCGGCGAGATCGAAGTCGGTGTTGCCGAGGCCGCGAATGTAGAAGCGCGGGGCGACGCGGCCGTTGGAGCTTTCGGCATACAGGCCGGGGACCCGAGTCGCGAGCGCGGTGATGTCGTTGCCCGAATCGAAAATGGTCTGCAGCCGCTCCGACGGCAGGATGGCGACCGACAGCGGCACTTCCTGGATGTTCTCCGAACGGCGCTGGGCGGTCACCACGATGTCCGCGAGCTGGCCGTCGTCGACGGTTTCCTGAGCAGGGTCGGCGGAAGTGCTCTGCGCCTGGGCGGTCCCCGCACCCAGTAGCGCCACGATGCCCAATGCCACACCCTGGTGCCAGCGACGCCGCATACGACCGTTCGATTCGTTCATTTCGATCCCCCGATAAGCGCGGCGACCGGCCTCTCCCAAGCCGGAATCCGTCGCTGTCAAACCCGTGAAACATCGCGCGAGCGGGTGCCGCCGTCGCTTGGCCCATCCCATTGTCAAAAAATTGAAGCAAAAACGAGGCGTGATCTTACCGCGACGAGCTTTTCGTCACTACAGCAGCAAGAATGCCACAGCACGCTCTGGCCGTCCGCGCCGCCAGCGTGCAGATTGTCGACGGCGTCCCGATGCGCCCGATGCGGCGGTCGGCTCGACAGCTCGCTTGAAACTTTATAACAGGCTGGCGCAATCAAACGCCACGGCCATGTTCAAGCCGCGGCGACCGTTCGGAGAGTGTATGAGGCTGCAGCACCCATGACGCAGACCCGCGACCGCGCCAACCTGCCGCCGCTCAGCCTGCACGTGCCGGAACCCAAGTTCCGGCCGGGCGATCCGGTCGATTTCAGCGACATCGACGTGCCGGCGGCGGGCGCGACTCGCCGCCCCGACACCGCCGAACCCGCCGACCGTTTCCGCGAACTGGCTTACGGCCTGGTCCGCGTGCTCGACGATTCGGGCCAGGCGGTCGGCGACTGGAACCCGCGGCTCGACGGCGATCAGCTGCGCCGGATGCTCCGGATGATGGCGCTGACCCGCGCGTTCGACGAACGCATGTTCCGCGCCCAGCGCCAAGGCAAGACCAGCTTCTACATGAAGAGCATGGGCGAGGAGGCGGTGTCGGTCGCCGCCGCGCTGGCGCTCGCCCCCGACGACATGTGCTTTCCCAGCTATCGCCAGCAGGGCGTGCTCATCACCCGCGGCTACAGCCTGGTCGAGATGATGAACCAGATCTACTCGAACAAGGGCGACAAGCTGCAGGGCAAGCAGCTGCCGATCATGTATTCGGCGCGGGATTACGGGTTCTTCTCGATCTCCGGCAACCTCGCCACCCAATATCCCCAGGCGGTCGGCTGGGCGATGGCGAGCGCGGCCAAGGGCGACACGCGCATCGCCGCGACCTGGTGCGGCGAAGGGTCGACGGCGGAGGGCGACTTTCATTCCGCGTGCACCTTCGCGGCGGTCTATCGCGCACCGGTGATCCTGAACGTCGTCAACAACCAATGGGCGATCAGCAGCTTTTCGGGCTTTGCGGGCGCGGAAGCGACGACTTTTGCGGCGCGCGCGGTCGGCTACGGGATCGCCGGGCTGCGCGTCGACGGCAATGACGCGCTCGCCGTCTATGCCGCGACCGCCTGGGCGGCCGAGCGCGCGCGAACCAATCAGGGCGCGACGCTGATCGAACACTTCACCTATCGCGCGGAAGGGCATTCGACCTCGGACGATCCCTCGCAATATCGCTCGGCCCAGGAAGCCGCCGAATGGCCGCTGGGCGACCCAGTCACCCGGCTGAAACAGCACCTGATCGCGATCGGCGAATGGGACGAGGACCGCCAGGCGGCGATGGATCTGGAACTGGCCGAACAGGTCAAGACCGCGCAGAAGGAAGCCGAAAAGAACGGCATCCTCGGCCACGGCCTGCACCAGCCGCTCGACACGATGTTCGAAGGCGTGTTCGAGGAGATGCCCTGGCACCTCAAGGAACAGCAGGCACAGATGCTGGCCGAGGAAAGCGCCTCGGGCCGCCCCTGGGCGAACGCGAAATGAGGGGGCGAAATCTTGTACGTCGTCCCGGCGCAGGCCGGGACCGCTCACCGAATGTCGCGCCTTCACCTGCCAGCGGCCCCGGCCTCCGCCGGGGCGACGGAGTTTTAGTCCGTGACTGACCAAGACCTCACCGAAACCCCCGCCACCACGCGGATGAACATGATCCAGGCGATCAACTCCGCCATGGACGTGATGATGGCGCGCGACCCGGACGTCATCGTGATGGGCGAAGATGTCGGCTATTTCGGCGGCGTGTTCCGCGCGACGGCCGGCCTGCAAAAGAAATATGGCAAGACGCGCGTGTTCGACACGCCGATCACCGAGATCGGCATTGTCGGCGTGGCGATCGGCATGGGGGCCTATGGCCTGCGGCCGGTGCCGGAGATTCAGTTCGCCGATTACATCTATCCCGCGCTCGACCAGCTTGTCTCCGAAGCCGCGCGGCTGCGCTATCGTTCGGCGGGCGAGTTCACCGCCCCGATCACGGTGCGGTCGCCGTTTGGCGGTGGCATCTTCGGCGGCCAGACGCACAGCCAGAGCCCCGAAGGCATCTTCACCCATGTCTCGGGCCTGAAGACCGTGATCCCGTCGACCCCCTATGATGCCAAGGGGCTGCTGATCGCCGCGATCGAGGACAACGACCCGGTCATCTTCTTCGAGCCCAAGCGCATCTATAACGGCCCGTTCGACGGCCATTGGGACCGCCCGGCCAAGAACTGGTCGCAGCACCCGGCGGGCGAGGTGCCGACCGGCTATTACCGCGTCGATCTGGGCAAGGCGGCGGTGGCGCGCGCGGGCAGCGACCTCACCATCCTGGCCTATGGCACGATGGTTCATGTCTGTCAGGCGGTGGTCGAGGAAGCCGGCGTCGACGCCGAGATCCTCGACCTGCGCACGCTCGTCCCCCTCGACATCGACGCGATCGAGGCATCGGTTCGGAAAACCGGACGCTGCATGATCGTCCACGAAGCGACCCGCACCGGCGGCTTTGGCGCGGAACTCTCGGCACTGGTCACCGAACGCTGCTTCTATCATCTCGAAGCCCCGGTCGAACGCGTGACCGGCTTCGACACGCCCTATCCCCACAGCCTGGAATGGGCCTATTTCCCCGGCCCCGTCCGCATCGGCCAGGCACTCAAGAAGATCATGAAGGACTGAGGATGGCCCGCTTTTCGTTCCGCCTGCCCGATATCGGCGAAGGGATTTCCGAGGCCGAGATCGTCGCCTGGCATATCAAGATCGGCGACCGGGTCGAGGAGGACCAGCAGCTCGCCGACATGATGACCGACAAGGCGACGGTCGAGATGGAATCGCCCGTCGCTGGCATCGTGGTCGAACTGGCCGGCGAGGTCGGCGACCAGATCCCGATCGGATCGACCCTGGTCGTGATCGAGACGGATGCCGAGGTCGAAGGTGAAGTGGCTGCCGAAAAGCCCTCTCCCCTTGAGGGGAGAGGGTTGGGAGAGGGGATCGCGCAGGTGCCGAAAGCGGCCGAACCCGCAGCCGAACCAAGCCCGCCCCCTGCTTCAGACACCATCGCGCCCGAACAGCCCGTCTCCCCGACCCCCTCCCCTGAAGGGGAGAGGGAGAAGCCGATTCTCGCCTCCCCCGCCGTGCGCGACCGTGCCCGCACGCTGGGCATCGACCTGCACGAGGTGAAGCCGGCGGAGGGCGACCGCATCCGCCACGCCGATCTCGACGCCTATCTGCGTTACGGCACCGCCCAGGGCTATCACGCCCCCCATGCCAGCCGCGCGCGCGACGACCAGCCGGTCAAGGTCATCGGGATGCGACGCCGCATCGCCGAGAACATGGCGGCGGCCAAGCGCCACATCCCGCACTTCACCTATGTCGAGGAAATCGACGTCACCGCGCTGGAGACGCTGCGCGGCGACCTGAACGCCAATCGCGGCGCGCGGCCCAAGCTGACCATGCTGCCGCTGCTGATCGTCGCCATCTGTCGCACCGTCCCCGACTTTCCGATGATCAACGCGCGCTATGACGACGAAGCGGGCGTGGTGACGCGCCATGGCCGCGTCCATCTGGGCATGGCGACCCAGACCGACGCCGGGCTGATGGTGCCGGTGATTCGCGACGCGCAGGACAAGAATGTGTGGCAGCTCGCCGCCGAAATCACGCGGTTGGCCGAGGCTGCACGCACCGGCAAGGCGAAGTCGGAGGAGCTGTCGGGCGGCACGCTGACGGTCACCTCGCTCGGGCCGCTGGGCGGGGTCGCCACTACGCCCGTGATCAACCGGCCCGAAGTGGCGATCATCGGGCCGAACAAGATCGTCGAGCGGCCCGTGTTTGTCGGCGACGACATCGTCCGCGCCAAGCTGATGAACCTGTCGATCAGCTGCGACCACCGCGTCGTCGACGGCTGGGATGCAGCGAGCTTCGTCCAGGCGCTGAAGAAATTGCTGGAAACGCCGGTCCTGCTCTTCGCCGACTGAAAAAGCGTCATCAAGCGGGGTTAGGCGGGCGGGATGCGTTTCGATCTCATTCAGTCCCTCTCCCTTGCCGGCGATGCCGCCACGCCCAACGACGACCGCATGGGCAGCGGCGACCGCCTCGCCTGGGTGATCGACGGCGCGACCGATCTCGGCCCGCCGGGGCTGCTCGGCCCGCGTGGGGGCGCGGCCTGGCTGGCAATCGAGGCGGACGCCGCCTTCGCCGCCGCGGGTGACGCACCGGTCGCCCAGGTTTGCGCGGCGGCATTCGCCCGGATCGCGCAGCGTTATGAAGCGCAGCGCACGCGCATTCCGCTCGGTCGCTGGGAGTTGCCGCGCGCTTCCTTCCTGATTGCGCGGGCGGGCGAGGACACCGTCGATTACGGCTGGCTGGGCGATTGCGTGGGGCTGCTGCGGTCGGGGGGCGAGGTGGTGCGGATCGGCGAGCCGATCGATCGCCGCGACCGCGAAACCGCGCATGCCGCGAGTCTGGCCGAACATGGCCTGGGCGACAAGCCGCGCGCCGGGCCGGTGCTGGACAGCCTGCGCGCCGCGCGCGACCGGTCGGAAAATCACGTGCTCGGGGTGGAGGCGGCGGCGCACGCGGTGCGCACCGGATCGGTCACGGCGGTGGCGGGCGACGACCTGCTGCTGATGACAGATGGCGTCAGCGTGCTGACCGACGCCTATGCCGCGCTCGACGCGGCGGCGATGATGACGCTGCTCGACCAGGGCGGCCTGCTCGCCATCGCCGCACGCCTGCGCACGATCGAGGCGGAGGATGCCGCGTGCACGCGTTATCCGCGCTTCAAACGCTCGGACGACGCAACCGCGATCTGGCTGCGCGTCGCCGACTGAACGCGTCCGGCGATCAGGCCTTCAACCGCGCGGCATGCCAGGCGACGTGATCCGCCATGAAGGTCGAGATGAAATAGTAGCTGTGATCATAGCCCGGCTGGAGCCGCAGCGTAAGGTCGATGCCGGCCCGTGCGCATGCCTGTTCGAGCAGTTCGGGCTTCAGCTGTTCGCTCAGGAAATCGTCCGCCGCGCCCTGATCGACCAGGATTTCGGGCACGACCGCGCCGTCATCGATCAGCGCGCAGGCGTCATAGGCACGCCACGCCGCCCGGTCTGGGCCGAGATAGCCGCCCAGCGCCTTTTCCCCCCACGGGCAGGCCAGCGGCGAACTGATCGGGGCAAAGGCGGACACGCTGCGGAACCGAGCGGGATCGCGCAGCGCGACCGTGAGCGCGCCGTGCCCGCCCATGCTGTGCCCGGTAATGCCCTGGCGCGTCATGTCGGCCATCGGAAACGCGGCGGCGACCAGCGCGGGCAGCTCGTCCTCGACATAGCTTCGCATCCGGAAATGCGTCGCCCAGGGGGCCTGGGTCGCATCGACGTAGAAGCCCGCGCCCTGGCCGAAATCATAGGCCGGATCGTCGGGCACGCCGTCGCCGCGCGGGCTGGTGTCGGGCGCGATCAGGATGATGCTGTGTTCGGCGCACGCCCGGCGATACTCGCCCTTGTCAGTGACATTGGCGTGGGTGCAGGTCAGGCCGGAGAGATACCACAACACCGGCAGCCGCGCCCCCGCGGCGTGCGGCGGGATATAGATGGAGAACACCATGTCGGTGCCGGTCGCGGTCGACGCATGGCGATGCACCTCCTGCATCCCGCCATGCGCGCGGTTGGCCGAAACCCGCTCGATGCTCATCGAAACACCACCGTCTTGCCGCCGTTCAGGAACACGCGCCGTTCGCCGACCGCGTTGACCGCGCGCGCCAGCACCTGCGCCTCGATATCGCGGCCGATACGGACCAGGTCGTCGACGGTCGCGCGATGATCGACGCGCTCGACCGCCTGTTCGATGATCGGCCCTTCGTCCAGGTCGGCGGTGACGAAATGCGCGGTCGCGCCGATCAGCTTGACGCCGCGCGCATGCGCCCGGTGATAGGGCTTCGCGCCCTTGAAGCCGGGCAGGAAACTATGATGGATGTTGATGCACTGCCCCGCCAGCCGCCCGGCAAAGTCGGCTGACAGCACCTGCATGTAGCGCGCCAGGATCAGCCACGGCGCGCCCGCCTCCGCCATCACGCCCTCGATCGCGCACTCCTGAGCATCGCGATCCTCGCCCACCGGCAGATGGTGAAAGGGGACGCCATGCCATTCGACCAAGTCGCGCAGGCTGTCATGGTTGGACACGATGGCGGCGATGTCGACCGCGAGCGACCGGGTCTGGCGACGGTGGAGCAGGTCGTTCAGGCAATGCGACCCGCGCGACACCGCGATCACCGCGCGCGGGCGATCGTCGGCATCGGCCAGCGCCCAGTCGAGCGCCAGCCGATCTGCCACGGGCGCGAACGCATCGCGAAGTGCGGCGGTGTCGCCGATGAAGCGATCACCGCCGCCGGTGAACACCACGCGCATGAAGAAGCGCCCGGTGTCCAGATCGGCATATTGCTGGCTGTCGACGATGAACCCGTCACGCTCGGCCAGGAAGCCGGCGACCGCGGCGACGATGCCGACGCGGTCGGTGCAGGCGAGCGTCAGGATCCAGCGTGGGGCCGGCGTCATCCCAGACGGTGCATCGCGCAGATCTTGTTGCCTGCCGGATCGCGCAGATAGGCGAGGTAGAGCTTGCCAAACGCGGCTTCACGCACGCCCGGCGGATCCTCGCACGGCGTGCCACCCGCCGCGATGCCCGCCGCATGCCACGCATCCGCCTGTTCGGGGGAGGCGGCGGCGAAACCGACGGTGCCGCCATTGGCGTGACAGGCGGGTTCGCCGTTCAGCGGCTTGGTCAGCAGGAACAGGCCGCCATTGTGAAGATAGATCACACGGCCGCTCGCGTCGGTCATGCCAGGCTTCGCGCCCAGCGCACCCAGCGTCGAATCGTAAAAGGCCTTGGACGCATCCATGTCATTGGCGCCCAGCATGATGTGACTGAACATTGAACGGCTCCTTGGTGGTTGATCGGTTGAAGGGGTCAGGGTCTCGATAGACGGTTCAATAGACGACGACGCTGCGGATCGATTCGCCCGCATGCATCAGGTCGAAGCCCTTGTTGATGTCGTCCAGGCTCAGCACGTGCGTGATCATCGGGTCGATCTCGATCTTGCCGTTCATGTACCAGTCGACGATCTTCGGCACGTCGGTGCGCCCCTTTGCGCCGCCGAACGCGGTGCCGCGCCAGTTGCGCCCGGTCACGAGCTGGAAGGGGCGCGTCGCGATTTCCTTGCCGGCCTCCGCCACGCCGATGATGATGCTGGTGCCCCAGCCGCGATGACAGCATTCCAGCGCGGTGCGCATGACGTCAGTATTGCCGGTGCAATCGAAGCTGTAATCCGCGCCGCCGCCGGTCAGCTCGACCACCTTTGCAACGATCTCATCCCGGCTCATGCCGCGCGTATTGAGGAAATGGGTCATGCCGAAGCGCCGGCCCCACTCCTCGCGGTCGGGGTTGATGTCGATGCCGACGATCATGCCCGCGCCCGCCAGCCGTGCGCCCTGGATGACATTGAGGCCGATACCGCCCAGCCCGAACACGACCACCGTCTCGCCGACCTGCACCTTGGCGGTGTTGACCACCGCGCCGACGCCCGTCGTCACGCCGCAACCGATGTAGCAGCTGGTCTGAAACGGCGCGTCGGGGCGGATCTTCGCGACCGCGATTTCGGGCAGCACCGTGAAGTTCGCGAAGGTCGAACAGCCCATGTAATGAAAGATCGGCTCGCCTTTGTACGAAAAGCGCGTGGTGCCGTCGGGCATCAGCCCCTTGCCTTGCGTCGCGCGGATCGCGGTGCACAAATTGGTCTTGCCGGACAGGCACGACTTACACTGGCGGCATTCGGGCGTGTAGAGCGGGATGACGTGGTCGCCCGGCACCACGCTGGTCACGCCGGCGCCGACCTCACGCACCACGCCCGCGCCTTCATGGCCCAGCACCGAGGGAAACAGCCCCTCGCTGTCCAGCCCGTCAAGCGTATAGGCGTCGGTGTGGCAGATGCCCGTCGCCATGATTTCGACCAGCACCTCGCCGGCGCGCGGACCGTCGAGGTCGAGCTCGACGATCTCGAGCGGTTGCTTGGGCGCAAAGGCGACGGCGGCGCGCGTTTTCATGCGGAAATATCCTCGGCGGGTCTCGCTCCTTCTCCCCTAGCCGGGCGCGACGCGCGCGCAAGTGCCTGGTGTCGAAACGTTGCGCTTTGCGACCGATCCTGTCCGGCCCGGCGGGACCGCTCGCACCGCGACCATCGACGCCTTCATTCGGCGCTATCGGAGCCGAGCCTCACCGCCGGCCGGTCCCAGCGCATCGGATGGCCTGCGATCACGGCCGGTGGCCGCAGCCGCTGCGCCGGCCCCCAGGCGGTTGGTTCGACGTCGGGCGCATAGTCCGCATCGTCGGGCGGCGGCATGTCGCCGGTCATTGGCTCCCCCGGGTGATCGACGAGCAGCTTTGCAGTGCGCGCGAGCGAAAGGCGCGCGGCCGTCGCGCCCGCACCGGTGGTCCGCGCGATGAGCGCGCGCACCGCCGCGGCCGCCAACAGATATCCGGTGGCATGATCGAGCGCCTGAACGGGCAGCGAGACGGGCCGGTCGGCCCCGCGCCAGACCTGGCCGGACGCGGCGATGCCGCAGGAGAACTGGACCAGGCTGTCAAAGCCCCGCCGCCGGGACCACGGGCCGCTGTGCCCATAGGCGTCGAGCGAGATGTCGATCAGACCCGGACGGATGGCCTGACGCTCGGCCGCGCCAAACCCCAGCCGGTCGAGCGCATCGCTGCGATAGCCATGGACCAGGATGTCGGCGCGGCCGAGCAACGCCGCGAGGGATGCCCGACCCGCAGCGGTCCTGAGGTCGAGCCGTGCGCAGCGTTTGCCCAGCGTCACTTCCGGCGCGACCGCGGGTTCGTCCCAATCCGGTGGGTCGATCCGCAGGACATCGGCACCGAACCCGGCAAGGAAGCGGGTGGCGACCGGGCCGGCCAGCACCCGGGTAAGGTCGAGCACCCGCAGCCCGGCAAGCGGACGGCCGGGCGTCGGCCGCCAGGCGCCATCGCCAGGCGCCGCCGGTGTATCCCACAGGATCAGCGGCTCGTGCGCCGCCGCGATGCCCTGGGGATGGTCCGACCATTGCTCGATGGTCCGTAGCCGCGCCGCGCAACCGCCGGCGGCGATGATTGCGGACTCCAGCGCGTCGCCTTGCCATTGCGCCACGCATGCGGCCACGGCCGCGCGATCGGGCGCACAGCCGAGCACCCCGAGCGCCGCGGCCCGATGGTGCGGCGCGTTGGTATGGAGCTTGATCCACCCGTCGCGCACTTGATAGTCGCCGGCGATCGCGTCCCACGGCGTCGGCATCTCCCAGCCGAGTGGCCGGATCGACCAGCCGAACCACAGCGACGTGAGCCGGTGCGAGACGGCTACCGGCGGCGCGACATCATGCACGCCGACCAGCTCGGACACCGACAGGCACGCCGCCGCGATCGATGCCGCCGCCAGCTCCGATACCGCGAAACACGACGGCAGCCGATCTTCATCCGAAAACGTGACCCGGCCCGACGCCGTGCGCGGCACGGCCAGCGCATCCAGGATCGCGCCGAGCAACGCGTGCGAAATCGTGTCGGACATCCCATGCTCCCTCATCCGGAGCATGTGGGCTAGCGCCTGATTGCCGCGCCGATCAATCTTGATACATATAATCAATATGACCGAATGGATCGACCGCGATACCGCGTTGAAGCGCCTGGGGATCAAGGCGCAGACGCTTTATGCCTATGCCAGCCGGGGCCGCATCCGCATGCGGCCAGACCCGGCGGACGCCCGCCGCAGCCTGTACAGCGTCGACGATGTCGCCGAGGCCGGGGTGCGCAAGGCGCGCGGCCGCAAGCCCGCCGCGATCGCGTCGAGTTCGATGGCATGGGGCGAACCGTCAATCCCGACCCGGCTCTCCACGATCCATCGCGGCAAGCTCTACTACCGCGACGTCGATGCGCTGACGCTGGCGTCGACCGCAATGCTGGAGGAGGTCGCCCGGCATCTCTGGGCGGTTGACTGGCAACCGGATTTCTCTGCCGCCGCCGGGCCTCACGCCGATGCGTTCTCGTTCCTGGCGGCGCGGATATCGACCGGCGCGTCGACCATCGGCCGCAGCGGCGACCACCTTGCCCGCGAAGCCGCGCAGATCATCGGCGGGCTGGCGTCGATCTGCGGCGCGGCGGATGTCCCCGGCCCGCTTCACCACCGGCTGGCGCGCGGCTGGAATGGCGACGACGGGACCGCCGACCGGTTGCGCCGCGCGCTGGTCGCGATGGCGGACCATGATCTCAACGCATCGACCTTTGCCGCCCGGGTCGCCGCGTCGACGGGCGCGTCGCTGCCCGCCTGCCTGCTCGCCGCGCTGTGCACGCTTTCCGGCCCGCGCCATGGCGGCGCAGGTGCGGCGCTGGCCGCGCTGGTGGAGGAGGCGCGCCGATCGGGCGCAGAACATGCCGTGCGGCACTGGCGCGAACGCGACGCGATGCTCCCCGGCTTCGGCCACCCGCTCTATCCCCAGGGCGATCCGCGCGCGGCACTGATGCTGGCGGGGCTCACGCCGCCCGAAGACCTGGCGGAATTGGCCGCCGACGTGCGCGAGCAGACCGGGGCATTGCCCAATTGCGACTATGCGCTCGCGGCGATCACCCGCGTGCTGCGCCTGCCCCCCGATGCGCCGTTCAAGATCTTTCTGCTGGGCCGCGCCGTCGGCTGGTGCGCGCATGTGATCGAACAGAGTCGCGATGGCACGCTGATCCGGCCGCGCGGCCGCTTCGATGGCGCGTTGCCCGATTGACCACACGACAGGCCCCGCGGCGCGTCACGCCATTCTGTGCGCTCCACGCTTCACGGTAGCGCGATGGCCCGGCCCGGTGCGCGTCGAGCGTTCGCGGATGGTATCGGCGAACACCCATTCGTTGACCGCCTGATCCGGGGTGAGCGAGAGCATCATGTAGCCCCGTCGCGACGTGTCGCACCATTTGAGTTCGGGATTGGCGGCGATCATCGCGGCGGCGACCGCCTTGGGATCGGCGGCGAGCGCGCTTTCGTAGCCGGGCGAGGTCACGCCCTGGCCGGCGAACTCGACCGCTGCCGGCCGCCCGTCCTGCGCCAGGTCATAGGCCCAGGCGTTGTGGCTGTCGCCGGCGATGACGATCGTGTCGGCGCCCATCGCCTGCACCGATTTGAGGAAGCGCGCCCGCGCCGCCGGGTAACCGCCCCAATTGTCGAGATTGGACGGCAGCCCGACCTTGCCCGCCAGCACCCCGGCGCGCACGAACGCCTTGGCGCGATCGGCGGCATCGGGTGCGAGGAAGTCGAGCGCGTTGGCCGGTGCGCGCGTTTCGCCCATGATCGTGCCGAAGCCGACGACCTGCCAGCGCGTCCCGGCGCGCACCGACGCGCGCATGGCATCCGCCAGCCAGGCTTCCTGCGTCGTCCCCAGCATCGTCGCGGCGGGATCACGCCACGCGCCGTCGCGAAATTCGACGAGCGCACGCGCCGGATCGGCGGACAGGAACAGCGGCGCGAGGCTCGGCGGCGCGCTGCGTGCGCTCAGCCGCGTGTCGGTGCGGTAAAGCGTCGCAAGCGCGCCGATCGGATAGGCCTTCCACGGCTCGTCCGACACCGGCATCCATTCGCGATAGGCCTGGATCGCAGCCATCTTGCGTGTCGACCAGTCGCCCTCGTCCTTGTCGTGGTTCTGCGCGCCGCCTTCCCAGCTGTCATTGGCCGATTCGTGGTCGTCCCATGACAGGATCATCGGCGCGGCGGCGTGCAGCGCCTGAAGATCGGGATCGGCCCGGTAGCTGGCATAGCGCAGCCGGTAATCGGCGAGCGCGAGGATCTCGCCCTGCGGCTGCGGCACCCGGGCGGCGATTGCCTGCTCGGCCGACGGATAGTTTCCGGCCGCATATTCATAGATATAATCGCCCAGATGCACCGTCAGGTCGATGTCGCCGCGCCGGGCGGCATGGGCATAGGCGTTGAAATAGCCGAAGCCGATGTTCGAGCAGGAAAAGACCGCGATGTTGAACCGGTCGACCAGCGCATCGGGCAGCGTGCGCGTACGCCCCACGGGCGACAGGGTGCCGTCGGGCGCGATGAAGCGGTAATGATAGCGCGTGTCGGGCTTCAACCCGTCGACGGTGAGCTTGACCGTGTGATCGCGCCACGGCCCGGTGATCATTTCGCCACCGCCCGCGACGCGCGCGAAATCGGCGCTTTCGGAAAGTTCGACGCGCAGCTTCGCGGCCGCGCCGTCCGCGGGGACATAGCGCGTCCACAGCAGCACCGACGTCGCGGCGGGCTCGCCGCTGGCGACGTTGTGCGTGAAACCCCGACCCGCGCCGACGCTTTGCGCCCAGGCGAAACCGGGGATGGCAAACGCGCCGAGCCCCAGTGCGCCGGTGGCGACGAACGATCGGCGGTCGATACGGATGGTCATGTGGCGTCTCCCCCTGGTACCCGTCGTCACGCCGCCAGACGCGGGCGGCGGCGCGCGTCGAGCAGCGACTGATAATAATCGATCAGCGCGATCGCATGATCGCGGTCGGTGCGCACCTGGCCTGCGGCATGGCGCGCGGCGGCGCGCAGGATGCGCGGTTCGCGCGTGAACAGGCGGCGGATCGCCGCGGCTGCCGAACGCGCGTCGCGGGCGCGATAGGTCTCGGCGAACAGTGGATCCGCCAGTTCGGCAAAGCCGCCCTCGTCGGGCGCGATCAGCGGCAATCCCGACGCGATCGCCTCCAGCCCGACCAGCCCGAACGGCTCGGCGTCGGAACCGTGGATGAGCGCATCGCAACTCGCCATGATCCGCGCCAGCCGCTGACGGTCATAGACCGGGCGGAACAGCTTGATGTGCGGGCTGCCCGCGACACGGCGCTGCACGACGCGGCTGTCGACGCCCGCGCCGATCTGGATCAGGCCGACCGGCATCTGCGCGCCCGCGCGCTCGACGGCGTCGAAGATCATCGGCCATCGCTTTTCGGGATGATGCCGGCCAATCCCGAGCAGCAGGTGCGCGTCGGGCGGCAGGTCGCACTGGGCCAGCAGCGCCCGGCGCAGGCCCTCGTCGCGGTGTTCGGGCGAGAAGATCCCGCGCTGAATGCCCAGCGGCATCGCGGCGTGAACGGTCAGCCCGCGCCGTGCATGACGCTTGGCCAGCGAGGGGCCATTGGTCACGAAGACATCGAACTTGGCCAGGAAACGCGCCATGTATCGCGTGTACCAGCCGAACGCGCGCTCGATGCGGTCGGGCGCGGCAAAGCGTTCGAACCAGCGCATCGGATAGGCGGCGACATTGTCGTTGTGCGCGAAGAAGACCTTGAGCGCGCCCCCCTGCCAGTTGCCGACGATCCAGCCCGGCCGCCACGGCGAGCTGGTTTCGACCACGTCCGCATCCAGCCGGTCGAGCAGCCGGCGGATCGGATCGCCATCGACGAAGATGCCGTAATTGGTGTCGAGGATCAGACGCGGGGCCTTCACCCAATGGATGCAGCCCCCGCCCGGCCGCTCCTCCACCGCGTCCGCGCGCCCGGGAGCGATCACGATCAGCTCGTGCCCCAGCTCGGCCATGATCTCCATCTTGCGATCGAGATAGGTGCGCACCCCGCCGCCGGTGGGGGAATAATATTCGTTGACGTCGACGACGCGCACGGGCGTCTCCTTCACTTCCCGCCGCGGATCGGACCGAAGCCGGACAGGCCGCGCAGATACTGGGCTCGGATGTTGGTGGTCGTGACGCCATCGCCGACGTTGATGACAGCTTGATGAAGCTTCGGCCGGGCGCGCCCCAGCTTGACGTTGCTCGGGAACCCCGCGCCGTCCTTCCAGAAATCGAACTTGTTCCTGCCGTCGCGGTCGTGGGTGAACAACAGCGCGTAGCGGCCCGGTGCCGGCGCCTTGATACAGATGGCGACGGGGCCGCTGGGCGGCATCGGCGCCCAGATGCGGCGGAAGAACTTGCCCTCGGCGCGCAGGTCGCGATCGTCCTTCAGGAAATCCTGTTCGTTCGCGGGATAGAGCTCGAGCTTCAGGCGACCGACGCGGTCCTTGAGCCCGGTGACGTTGACGCGGATGGCCGGCCCCGAATCCGCGGCGCAAACCGCGGCGTCCTCCCCCAGGATTGCCTGCGCCGTTGCGGGGGCGCCGGTGGCGGCGGCAGCCGCGAACGCGAAGCCCCGCGACACTTTCAGGATCGTTGGCATCAGAACCTCGTCTTGATGAGCGAGAACAGGCCGAACAGTGCGATGAGGACGAGATGGCAGAGCAGGTTGAGCGCGGAGGTGAAGGCAACGAGATCGCCCAGCGCCTCGCTCTGGCCGATGAACAGGATGGCGAAGGTCGCGAACACCAGTTCCTTGTTGGGGATGAGCGGCATGCGGAACACCAGCAGCCGCCCCGCGACCAGGAACGACCACATGCCCAGCGACACGTCGGGCATGGCGAAATGCCACGCCAGCGCCAGCGCGGCGGAATCGAGGACGAAGCGCACCGCATGGATGCCGAACACCTGCCAAAGCTGACGACGGCCGAGCGAGAAGACGCGTTTGGAAAAGATCACGAACGGCGCGGACAGGGCAAAGATGATCGCCGCCGACAGCGCGACCATGCGCAGGTCGGACCGGCTGAGCAGGTCGGACGCGATCGGCAGCACCAGCGCGATCATCAGCAGCGTCAGCGAATTGGCCGCGATCCCCGACAGGATCGTCACGTCCTTGACCGCGCCGAATGGCGACGTGACCATCTTCATGCGCTGGCGCGCCCAGACGTAGAAATAGACGTCGCCCGAATAGCCGATGACCACGTCGTTCGCGATCCGCTTGCGCAGCAGCGCGCCCAGCCCGGCGACGGGCAGCTGCCAGAGCCGACGGAAGATCACGAAGTCGCCGACCGGCGACGCAAGGTAGGCGACGGCGAAGGCGAGGTAGAAGAGCGGGCTGTCGGGAACCGTCCGCGACAGGCCCGTCAACCCGGCCTCGAGGAGCTCGCGGGCCAGTCCGACGACCATCAGCACCGACAGCGCCGCGCCCAGCAGCACAGGCCAGCGCCGCTTGATCCGCTCGATCGGCTCCAGCCCGCCCATTGCGGCGAACTCCTCGGACTCGGGCGTGGCGGCAGGCGTAGTCACGGGGTGATCGCGGCTCCGATCAGACGAAATGATCGGGATGCGCCGCGGCGAATGCGGGCAATGCCGTCGCGGCAGCGTCGATCGCCACCAGGCGGGGAAACGCATCGAGCGGCACCGAAAAGCGCCGGGCATTGGCGATCTGGGGTACCAGGAAGACATCGGCGATGTCGGGGGCCTCGCCACCCAGATACGGGCCGTCGCCCGCCATTTCCTCGATTGCGGCCAGCCCGGTGACGATCCAGTGCGCATACCAAGCCATGCGGGCGTCACGGTCGGCGTCGAACTGGGTTTCCAGGCGTTTGAGCACGCGAAGGTTGTTGAGCGGATGGATGTCGCACGCGATGGCAAGCGCGAGCGACAGCGCCCGGGCGCGGGCCAGCGGATCGGCCGGGATCAGCCGCGGTTCGGGATAGGTCGCCTCCAGCCAGTCGATGATCGCCAGCGACTGTGTCAGGATGGTGCCGTCGCCGATGTCGAGCGCGGGAACCAGGCCCTGGGGATTGGCGGCGAGAAACGCGGCGCTGCGCTGATCGCCATCGACCAGCGACACCGGATGGCGTTCCCACGCCACGCCCTTCAGATTGAGCGCGATCCGCACGCGATAGGCGGCGGAGGAGCGGGCATAGTCCATCAGTCGAATCGACGGCATCGGTGTTCCTTGAGCCGCGCGGACGGATCGGCCCCGCACGAATGGCCGGCCGCGACGGTGGGTTCGCGACGATGCCTATGACACGGCAATGACAGCACCATGACGTCCGCCGATCGGCCGGCCTGTCCGCACGCGCCGGCGGAAACGCTCAGCGCGCCGCGTCGGGATGGAGCGAATTGCCCGCCCGGCCGGCCCGGAACGCGCCCGGCCAGCTGCGCGGATCGATGGTCATTTCGCCGTTGAGCGAGAAGGTGATGAACTCCGCCCGGCCCCCGATATTCTCCCACGGCACCGGCCCGCCCAGACCGCGATCCTCGATCGAAAAGCGGCTGTCGGCGGAATTGTCGCGATTGTCGCCCATCAGGAAGACATGATCGCGCGGCACCGTGATCGGTCCATAATTGTCGCCCAGGCTGAGACCGATGTCGACGGTGTCGTAGCTGACGCCGTTGGGCAGCGTTTCGCGCACGATCGGGAGCCGGCAATAGGCGCGCCCGTCGGTTCCGGTGAAGCGCGCGCCGGGATATTGCGCGGCGTCGCACTGCGCATTGCGATCGACCGGCAGCACGCGGGGGGCGGCGATGCGGCGCTCGACCGGCACGCCGTTCAGGATGAGAGCGCCGTTGCGCACCTCCAGCCGGTCGCCGGGCAGGCCGATCACGCGCTTGATGTAATCGATCCGCGACCCCCGCGGCGTGACGATGACGACGTCGCCGCGTGCGGGCAGGCGGCCGAACAGCCGCCCGCCGACAAAGGGCAGCAGGTGAAAGGTCGGGGTCACGAACGAGAAGCCGTAGGGGTATTTGGTGACGACCAGCCGGTCGCCCTTCAGCAACGCCGGCACCATCGATTCGGACGGGATATAGAAGGGCTTGGCGATGAAGCTGTGAAAACCGAGCACGGCCAGCACCAGCCACAACAGCCCGCGCGCCTCCGCGCTCCAGTCGACGCCGCGACGCTGGGCCGCGGGCGGCGTATCGGCATCCTCACGCGGCAGGGGAATCGTCGCGGCGGAGTCAGTCGAGGTCATTCACCTATCCCCTGGCATCGCCGGCACCGCTTCGATCACCACGAACGCCTGCGCCCAGGGGTGATCGTCGGTCAGCGACAAATGGATGCGCGCGACGTGACCCGGCGGCGTGATCGCGTCAAGCGCCGCGTGCGCGCCACCGGTCAGCGCCAGCGTCGGTGCGCCGGACCGTGCATTGACCACGCCGATGTCGCGCAGGAAAACGCCGCGCCGGAACCCGGTGCCCACCGCCTTGGAGAACGCCTCCTTGGCCGCGAACCGCTTGGCCAGCGTGCCCGCCATCGTGAACGGGCGCCGCGCCGCCTTCGCCCGCTCGACATCGGTGAAGCAGCGATGGAGGAAACGGTCGCCGAAACGGTCAATCGAACTCTGGATGCGGTCGATGTTGCACAGATCGGAACCGATACCGATGATCATGCCGCGCCCCCGAGCGCCGCCGCGGCGCAGGCCGGGGCCGCAAGCCGAACGATGCGCCCCACCGGCCAGCGGCCCCGGCCTGCGCCGGGGCGACGAGGGGTGCGCATCACCGCGCGCTGTCCATCAGGTCGCGCATCCGCTTCACCACCGGGGCCAGCCCGTCGAAAATCGCCTCGCCGATCAGGAAATGGCCGATATTCAACTCGCGCAACTGGGGGATCGCGGCGATCGGCACGACATTGTCGAAGGTCAGGCCGTGGCCGGCATGGACCTCGATCCCGTTCTTGGCGGCCAGCGCGGCGGCATCGGCGATCCGGCGCAGTTCGTCGGCCTGCGCGTCACCCGCCAGCTCCGCATAGCGGCCGGTGTGCAGTTCGACGACGGGCACGCGCAGGCGCAGCGCCGCGTCGATCTGGCGCGGATCGGGTTCGATGAACAGGCTGACGCGCACGCCCGCGTCCCCCAGCGCGGAGCAGAAGGGCGCAAGCTGGTTGTGGAGGCCGGCCGCGTCCAGTCCCCCTTCGGTCGTGCGCTCCTCGCGCTTTTCCGGGACGATGCAGGCGGCATGGGGGCGGTGGCGCAGCGCGATGTCGAGCATCTCCGTCGTCATCGCCATTTCCAGGTTGAGCGGCACCGGCAACCCGTCCGACAGCCGCGCGATGTCGTCGTCGGTGATGTGGCGGCGATCCTCGCGCAGATGCGCGGTGATGCCGTCCGCGCCCGCATCCGCCGCGAGCAACGCCGCGCGCACCGGATCGGGATAGCCCGACCCGCGCGCATTCCGCACGGTGGCGACATGGTCGATATTGACGCCCAGGCGCAGGTGATGGGGGCTCATGCCACCGCCCGGCTGCCGGGCTTGACGGCGGGGATCGCCGCCAGTTCGGGCGGGAGTGCGTCGGGGGCATAGGTCGGCACGTCGAGCCGGATGAGCGGGTAGAACGGGACGCCCAGATCCGCCGTCCCGTTCGATCGATCGACCAGCGCGGCGGCTGCGACTACCTCGCCCCCCGCCGTTCGGATCGCCGCGATCGCTTCGCGCGAGGACAGCCCGGTGGTGACGACGTCCTCCATCATCAGCACGCGCGTGCCGGGAGCGAGCGCGAAGCCGCGCCGCAGTTCGAACGTGCCGGTCGGCCGTTCAAGGAACATCGCGTCGACGCCGAGCGCCCGACCCATTTCATGACCCGCGATCACCCCGCCCATCGCGGGCGACACCACCGCCTGGATCGCGCCGCGCACCGCATCGGGCAGCCGCGCGGCGAGCGAGTCGGCCAGCCGCGCGCCGCGCATCGGGTTCATCAGCACGCGCGCGCACTGCAGATACCTGCTGCTGCGCAGACCGGAGGAAAGAATGAAATGCCCCTCGAGCAAGGCGTCGGCGGCGCGGAATTCGGCCAGAACTTCGTCTTCGGTCATGCAGGATTTCCGGGGATCATCGGCGCTCATGTCTACGCCAGCCCCCCGGGCCGGGCAAGCTGGACCAAAAACCGTGCTGCATATGCTTGAGACGCCGGTAAACCCTCGATATAGGCCGCGACGTGAAACAGGACCCGTGCGCAATTACGGGCACGCTTGCGCAACCCGCGCCATGATGAAAACGGACGAAGCAAACCCATGCACCTACCCGGATTGAAGCCGATCCTGATCGCCGCCGCGCTGGCCCTGTCCGGCGCGACCGGCGCTGCGGCGCAACAGGCCGAAGCCCCGCCCGCCGCGGCGGAAGCGGCGCCCGTCGCCCCTGCCCAGGCGACCCCCGTCGTCACCGCCGGCGCTCAGCCGCAGGCCCCGGCCGATACGGCAGCGGCCACGCCGGCCAAACCTGCCGATCCCACGCTCAATCCCGACGGATCGCCGATCCTGCGCGCGACTCCGGGCCAAGGCCAGCCGACCGACGGGCTGGTGGGCCTGCAGACCCAGGTCACGCCGAACGGGCGCGAGGCCTTCGGCTTTCACAACTGGGTGCTGATGCCGATCATCACCGGCATCTCGATCCTGGTGCTCGGGCTCCTGCTCTATGTGATGGTGCGCTATCGCCGCGCCGCCAACCCGACGCCGTCCAAGACGTCGCACAACACGATGATCGAGATCATCTGGACGCTGGTTCCGGTGATCATCCTGGTGGTGATCGCGGTGCCGTCGATCCGGCTGCTCGCCAACCAGTTCAAGCCCGCCCCCGCCAATGCGGTCACGCTTAAGGCGATCGGCAACCAGTGGTACTGGACCTATGAATATCCCGACCATGGCGGCTTTTCGGTCACGTCCAACCTGCTGAAGGAACAGGGCGAGGTCGCGGCCGGCCAACGGTTCCGCACCGACGCCGACGGGCCCCGCCTGCTGGCGGTCGACAATCGCATCGTCCTGCCGGTCGGCACGCCCATTCGCCTGATCACCACCGCCAACGACGTGATCCACAGCTGGGCGATGCCGGCGTTCTGGATCAAGCTGGACGCCATTCCAGGCCGGCTCAACGAAACCAGCTTCACCATCGAAAAGCCGGGCCTGTATTTCGGCCAGTGTTCGGAACTTTGCGGCGCGCGTCACGCCTATATGCCGATCGCAGTCGAAGCGGTGCCGGCCGCGCAGTTCGCCGCCTGGGTCCGCGCCAAGGGCGGCAAGATGCCGGGCGAGGCCGCGCCAGCCGCCGCCACGACACCGGCCCCCGCGGCGACGCCCGCCGCCACCGAAGACGCGCCGGCCGACAATGCGATCGCTCCCGAAGCGGCGGCGATTGAGAACACGGAAAACTGATCATGACCGACACCGCACTCAACCCCTCCGCATTCCACGCGCATGACGACCACGCGCACCATGATGCGGACCACAAGCCTGGCTTCTTCGCGCGTTGGTTCATGTCGACCAACCACAAGGACATCGGCACGCTCTACCTGATCTTCGCGATCGTCGCCGGCATTATCGGCGGCGCGATTTCGGGCATGATGCGCGCCGAGCTCGCCCAGCCCGGCATCCAGTTCTTGGAAGCCTGGTCGGGGCAGCAGGGCGACGCCGCGCTCCATTTCTGGAACGTGCTGATCACCGCCCACGGGCTGATCATGGTGTTCTTCATGGTGATGCCGGCAATGATCGGCGGTTTCGGCAACTGGTTCGTGCCGATCATGATCGGCGCGCCCGACATGGCGTTCCCGCGCATGAACAACGTGTCGTTCTGGCTGCTCATCCCGTCCTTCGCGCTGCTGCTCGCCTCGCCCTTCTTCGGCGGCGCGGGCACCGGCTGGACGGTCTATCCAACGCTGTCGACCTATGGTCAGCCCGACGCATCGGTCGACATGGCGATCCTGTCGCTCCACTTGGCGGGCGCGAGCTCGATCCTGGGCGCGATCAACTTCATCACGACCATCTTCAACATGCGCGCGCCGGGCATGACGCTGCACAAGATGCCGCTGTTCGTGTGGTCGGTGCTGGTCACCGCCTTCCTGCTGCTGCTCGCGCTGCCCGTGCTGGCGGCTGCCATCACCATGCTGCTGACCGACCGCAACTTCGGCACGACCTTCTTCGATCCGGCCGGCGGCGGCGACCCGGTGCTGTACCAGCACCTGTTCTGGTTCTTCGGCCACCCCGAAGTCTACATCATGATCCTGCCGGGCTTCGGCATCGTCAGCCACATCGTCGCGACGTTCAGCCGCAAGCCGGTGTTCGGCTATCTCGGCATGGCCTATGCCATGGTCGCGATCGGCGTCGTCGGCTTCGTCGTGTGGGCGCACCACATGTTCACGACCGGGCTGAGCGTGAACACGAAGATGTACTTCACCGCCGCAACGATGATCATCGCGGTGCCGACCGGCATCAAGATCTTCAGCTGGATCGCGACGATGTGGGGCGGCTCGCTGAGCTTCAAGACGCCGATGATGTGGGCGATCGGCTTCATCTTCATGTTCACCGTCGGCGGCGTCACCGGCGTCGTGCTCGCCAATGGCGGCGTCGACGACTATATGCATGACACCTATTACGTCGTGGCGCACTTCCACTATGTGCTGTCGCTCGGCGCGGTGTTCGCGCTGTTCGCCGGCTTCTACTACTGGTTCCCGAAAATGTCGGGCCGGATGTACAGCGAGCTGCTGGGCCAGCTGCATTTCTGGGTGTTCTTCGTCGGCGTGAACGTGCTGTTCTTCCCGATGCACTTCCTCGGCACCCAGGGCATGCCGCGCCGCTATCCCGACTATCCCGACGCCTATAGCTATTGGAACGAGATCGCGAGCATCGGCTACGCGATCATGGCCGTCGGCATGGTGTTCTTCTTCTGGAACGTCCTCCAGTCGCTGCTGGCGGGCAAGAAGGCGGAGGGCAATCCGTGGGGCGAAGGCGCGACCACGCTCGAATGGACGCTGCCCAGCCCGCCGCCCTTCCACCAGTTCGAAACGCTGCCCAAGATCGACTGATCGACAGGCACTAACGCCTCGCAAACAGGAACGACCCGGGTGATCGCCGTCACCCGGGTCGTTTCACATGCGCGCAACATTCCCGATGTCTAAGGCGCAGGGTTCACGGGTGATTGCCAAAGGGCGTCGCGGCGGCGGACCGTGACCATGCCGGGGGGGACGGCAGGGGCTTCGACGGGGGGTTCCGATGCGATGGACGATGACCGGCGCGGTAATGACGCTGCTGTGGCTGAACGCCTGCTCGGGCGGGGTCGATCCGGGCGGATCGACACCGAT
>NZ_LSKG01000024.1:0-12686 GCF_001557005.1 Sphingomonas sp. CCH15-F11
GACGAAGGCTATCGCGTCGGCGTCGGCGAGACCCAGTCGCGCAAGTGGATCATCATCTCGACCGGCGACCATGTCACCAGCGAAGTGAGGCTGCTGCCCGCCGACAATGTGCTGGCCGAACCGATCCTGGTCGCGCCGCGCCTGCCCGGCCGCGAGTATGATGTCGACGAACATGACGGCACCTTGTTCATCCACACCAACGACACCCACCCCAATTTCCGGCTGGTGACCGCCAGCATCGACGCACCGGCCGAGTGGGTCGAGCGGATCGCGCCGTCGGCCGATTTCTACATGACCGGCGTCACCACCTTCGCCGACTTTTTCGTGGTCGAGGGCCGGCGCGACGGCATCGATACGATCGAGATCCACCGCTATGAGGGCGGCACGCCGACTCCGATCGAGTTTGCGGAGGCGAGCCATGTCGCCGGGCTGGGCGACAATCCCGAATATGCCATCGACCGCTTGCGCATCGGCTATGAATCGATGGTCACGCCGGGCACCGTCTATGACTATCACCTCGCCGACGGGCGGCTCGAGGTGCTCAAGGTCCAGGAAATCCCGAGCGGCTATGACGCGAGGTGTTATGCGACGGAGCGGCTCAAGATCATCGCGCGCGATGGCACCCAGGTGCCGGTGTCGATCGTCTACCCACGCGATTTCCCGCGCGACGGCACCGGCAGGCTCTATCTCTATGCCTATGGCGCCTATGGCTATGCCATCCCGCCGGGCTTTTCGACCTCACGGCTGAGCTTCCTCGATCGCGGGGTCGCCTTCGCCATCGCGCATATCCGCGGCGGCGACGATCTCGGCCAGCAATGGTATCTGGACGGCAAGCTGGAAAAGCGGGCCAACACCTTCAACGACTTCGTCGATGTCGCAAAGGGGCTGATCGATCTGGGCTATACGAGCGCGGGCCAGATCGCGATCGCGGGGCGGTCGGCGGGCGGCGAGCTGATGGGCGCGGTGGTCAATTCCGACCCCGAACTGTGGGGCGTCGTCGTCGCCGACGTGCCGTTCGTCGATGTGCTCAACACCATGCTGGACGAGACACTGCCGCTGACGCCGGGCGAATGGCCCGAATGGGGCAATCCCATCGAGGACAAGGCCGCGTTCGAGCTGATCCGGGGTTACTCACCCTACGACAATGTCCGCGCACAGGCCTATCCGCCGATGTTCATTTCGGGCGGTCTCAACGACCCGCGCGTGACCTATTGGGAGCCTGCGAAATGGGCGGCCAGGCTGCGTGCGACCAAGACCGACGACCATGTCCTGGTGCTCAAGACCAACATGGGCGCAGGCCATGGCGGCAAGTCGGGCCGCTGGGAATCGCTCAAGGAAGCGGCCGAGGAAAACGCCTTCGTGCTGTGGCAGCTCGGACTGGCGAATTGACGGACAGCCGATAAGCGCGTCGCCCCGGCGCAGGCCGGGGCCGCTGGCTACAGGTGCGCGCATTCTGCCAACGGCCCCGGCCTGCGCCGGGGCGACGTCACGGGCCTCAGCGGCGGATGGCCGCCACGTCCTCCAGCACCGTCACCTCGCCGCGCCGCAGCTTGACGCCACGCTCGGCCATTTCCTTGCGGAAATCATAGTCGGCGTCGGCGACCTCGCGCTCATATTCGGCATAGGCCTCGACCCGGTCGGATTCGCTGTCCGCATCCTCCAGATCCTTGCGCAGCTCGCGCTTCGCCTCGGAGATCGAGGTCTTGTAGTCGAGATAGTGCGAATTGGAGTCGTTGAAGATATGCGCATAGCGGTCGTGCCCGGCCATGGCGGGGACGGCGGCGAACGCGGCGGCGGCGGCGATGGCGCCCGTGATCGGCTTCAACATCGGTCTTCTCCTCCATTGATTGGACCTGAGCGGCCCAACGCCTGGAGGATCAGCCCCGTTGCATGAACCGCACATTACGCGCGCGACAGGCTGGGTTCAGCTGAAGGCCGGGCAGGAAAAAATCAGACTTCGGGCTGCGCGTCGGACGGCACCGGACGAAATTCGTAGATGTCGAAGCGCTGCGCATCGCCGGTCACCGCCATCGCGAGCCGCCAGCGGAAGGGACCGATCCGCTCGATCACGCCCGCCCGGTCGCGCGCGCGTTCGACCCCGTAACCGAGCTTGCCCTCGCCGGGTTCGTCCTGCTGCGCGCCCAGAAACACGATGCGCCGGGGTCCACCGGGAAACAGCCACCCCGCAGGCAGGTCGGTCCCCGTCTGCTTGAGGAAGGTCAGCTGATCGCCCTCCGCGCGGATGTAACAGAAGAACTCGGGATAGGCGCGCAGGCGACGGGCCGGGCGTTCGTCCATCTGCAGGCGAACCACCCGGCATTTGTACGAACCCGGCGTCGGCGCGGGATGGTCGAGCGCGGCCGCCGGATCGAGCAGCGCGCCTTCGGCCTCCGCCGACTTTCGCGTCGTGGGACCAAGCGTCGCGAGCGCCTGCTGCCAGCGTTGGTCAATCGAATCGAGCGTCTGGGCGTCGTCGCTCAGCGCAATCTCGCGCCATTTTTCTTCGGGGCCCGGAATTGGGACGGTCGGCGCGACCTGCACGGTCGCCGTCGGCTGCGACGTTGCGCACCCGCCCGACATTACCCCGCACAAAAGGGCGATCACGACAACACGCACGAGATACATGAAACGACGTCTCCACCGAGTGGCCAAGGGGCGTCAATCCGTAAAGAAAGCATGAACCCGAAATCGTTAACAAAGCGTAAATTTTTTGCGGCGCGGCGGAAATGCGCGGGTTGTCCGCGTTGATTTTGGGATTGTTCGCCATGGCCCTGCTCCGCTACTAACCGTCCATGCAAATCCGCCTGTCCCGCGTCGCCCGTTGCGGCATCATCGCCATTTCCGCGCTGGGCCTCAGCGCCTGTGCGGGCCTGACCGGTCCCAAGCGCGGGGCCGACACCGCCTATGTCGCGCGCGACGTCGGCACGCTCTACACCGCCGCCAAGCAGCGGCTGGACAGCGGCCAGTACAAGGTCGCGGCCGCGCTGTTCGACGAGGTCGAGCGCCAGCACCCCTATTCCGTCTGGGCGCGCCGCGCGCAGCTGATGGGCGCGTTCAGCTATTATCTGGACCGCGATTATACCAAGGCGATTCAGGGTTCGCAGCGCTTCCTGGCGGTCCACCCCGGCAACCGCGACGCTCCGTACGCCTATTACCTGATCGCGCTCAGCTATTATGAGCAGATTTCGGACGTCTCGCGCGACCAGAAAATCACCGATCAGGCCCAGGGGGCGCTGGGCGAACTGACCCGCCGCTACCCCAACAGCCGCTATGCCGCCGACGCGCGGCTCAAGGTCGATCTGGTGCGCGACCATCTGGCGGGCAAGGAGATGGAGGTCGGCCGCTTCTATCAGCAGCGCGGCCAGTGGCTCGCGGCGTCGCTGCGCTTCCGCACCGTCATCGACCGGTACCAGACGACGACGCACACGCCCGAGGCGCTGATGCGGTTGACCGAGAGCTATCTGGCGCTGGGCGTGCCCGACGAAGCACGCAAGTCGGCGGCCGTGCTCGGCGCCAACTATCCCGGCTCGAAATGGTATGAGCGCGCCTATGCGCTGATCCAGAAGCACGCGCCCGCGACCGCCGCGCCGGCGGCCCCCGCCACACCGGCGGCGAGCTGAGCCGCACCGGTCAGGAGGCCGGCAGATGCTGACCGCGCTGGCGATCCGCGACGTCGTGCTGATCGAGGCGCTCGACCTCGAATTCGACGCCGGGCTGGGCGTGCTGACGGGGGAAACGGGCGCGGGCAAGTCGATCCTGCTCGACGCGCTGGGACTTGCGCTCGGCGCGCGCGGCGACACCGGCCTGGTGCGCGAAGGCGCGGCGCAGGCGGCGGTGACCGCGTGCTTTTCGCCCCCCGCGCCCAGCAGCGCATTGTGGGCGCTGCTCAACGAAAACGGGCTGGAGGTCGAAGCCGGCGAGCCACTGATCATTCGCCGCATCGTCAAGGCCGACGGCGGCAGCCGCGCCTTCGTCAACGATCAGCCCGCATCTGCCGGACTGCTGCGCGAACTCGGCGCGCTGCTCGTCGAGATCCACGGCCAGCATGACGATCGCGGGCTGCTCAATCCACGCGGCCACCGCGCGCTGCTCGACGCGTTCGGCGCGCTCGACACCGCGCCGGTCGCGGCGGCATGGCGCGCGTGGCAGGAGGCCGAGGCACGGCTGGCGACCGCGCGCGACGACCAGGCCAGTGCCGAGCGCGACCGCGAATGGCTGGAACATGCCGTCGGCGAACTGCGCGCGCTCGCGCCCGAACCGGGCGAGGAAGCCACGCTGGCCGAGCGTCGCGCCGCGATGCAACGCGGCGAACGCGTGGCGGGTGAGCTTCAGGCGATCGCCGGGCTGATCGACGGGGCGGACGGCGCGCTGTCGCGGCTGCGCCAGGCCGCGCGCATCCTCGAACGCGTCGCCGACGATCATGGCGCGCTCGCCGAAGCCCTGGCGGCGATCGACCGCGCGCTGATCGAGGCCGGGGCCGCACAGGACCAGGTCGATGTCGCTGGCGAGGCGCTCGCCTTCGATCCCGCCGCGCTCGAGGCCGACGAGGCGCGGTTGTTCGAGCTGCGCGGACTGGCGCGCAAGCACCGGGTTCAGCCCGACGATCTCGCCGCGCTGGCCGAAGAGATGGGCGCGCGGCTGGAGCGGATGACCGCGGGCAGCGCGGGGCTGGCGGCGCTCGAACGCGCGGCCGCGGCGGCGGCGGATACCTATGCCGACGCCGCCACCGCACTGTCGGCGGCGCGGCGCGATGCAGCGGCGCGGCTCGACGCGGCTGTCGCCGCCGAGCTCGCCCCGCTCAAGCTCGACGCCGCGCGCTTTCGCACCCATGTCGAGCCCCTGCCCCCCGAACAGGGCAGCGCCGCGGGCCGCGACCGGGTGGAGTTCGAGGTCTCGACCAACCCGGGCGCGGCCTTCGCCCCGCTCATCAAGATCGCGTCGGGCGGCGAATTGTCGCGCTTCATCCTGGCGATGAAGGTGGCGCTCGCCGAACAAGGCGCGCCGTGCACACTGATTTTCGACGAGATCGATCGTGGCGTCGGCGGCGCGGTGGCGAGCGCGATCGGCGACCGGCTGGCGCGGCTGGCCGAGCGCGCGCAGGTGCTGGTGGTGACGCACAGCCCGCAGGTCGCCGCACGCGGCGCCCGCCACCTGCTGATCGCCAAGCGCCACGACGGCATCGTCACGCGCACCGGCGTCCACGCCCTCGACGACGCGGAACGGCGCGAGGAGATCGCCCGGATGTTGTCGGGCGCGGAAATCACCGACGAAGCCCGCGCGCAGGCGACCCGCCTGCTCGCGGCGTAACTTCCCGTCGGCAGGCACCACACGACCAAAGGCGGCTTCCACAGATCGTCGCCCCGGACTTGATCCGGGGCCCCGCTGCCTCGTCCGACGCAGGAAAACAGCGGGACCCCGGCGCAAGGCCGGGGTGACGGCGGACGGGAGCTATTGTGCCTGCACATGCTTTTGGCGAAGGTCGTTGGACGGGCGGTTGGAGATGCTTGAAATGCGGAACCTGAAATTGACGGTCGCGGCGATTGCCCTGGTGCTAACGAGTGCGGGCGCTGCGCACGCCGGGCCGCGCGAGGACCTGGCCGCCCTGCTCGACGACCATTGGCAATGGGCGCTGCGCGAAAGCCCGCGCCTCGCCTCGTCGGTCGGCGTGCGCGATTATGACACCGAACTGGGCGACGTGTCGCTCGCTGCCGAGGATCGCCGCGCCGCCGACGCACAGCGTTTCCTCGACCGGCTCGAAGCGATCCCCGACGCCGGCCTTGATGCCGCGGGGCGCGTCAACAAGGGCATTTTGCGCCGGCTGCTGCGCAACGACATCGAGGGCAACCGCTTCGGCCAGCGGATGATCCTGTTCACCAGCTACAGCTCTCCCTGGCAGGGGCTGGCCGGCCTGGGCGAGGACCTGTCGTTCCGCAGCAAGGCCGATTACGCCAATTACCTCACCCGGCTCGGCAAGTTTCCGGCGATGAATGCCGAACTGATCGCGATCACCGCGCGCGCGGTAAAGGAAGGCTATGTCCAGCCCTGCGTCACGCTGACCAATTTCGAACGGACGCTGACCGGGGTCATCACCGCCGATGCCACCCAGTCGCGCTTCTATGCGCCGTTCAAGAATCCCCGCCCGGCCGACGCCAGCGACGCCGAATGGGCGGCGCTGCAGCAGCGCGCGCGCGACGTCATCACCGGCACGCTCAACCCCGAATATCGCAAGGCCGCCGACTTCTACACCCGCGCCTACCAGCCCGCCTGTGCGCGTTCGGTCGGCGTATCGGCGCAGCCCAACGGCCGCGACTTCTATGCCTTCCGCGTGCGCCAGATGACGACGACCGATCTGACGCCCGATCAGATCCACGACATCGGCCTGAAGGAAGTCGCGCGCATCCGCGCGGAGATGGAAGCCACCGCCAAGGAAGCCGGCTTCGCCAGCCGCGAGGCGTTCATCGCCGAACTGCGCACCAACCCCAAATATTACGCGACGACGCCGGAGGAGCTGCTGGCGGCAAGCTCGCGCCAGGCCAAGATCATCGACGGGCTGATGCCGCAATATTTCGGCCGGCTGCCGCGCCTGCCCTATGGCGTCAAGCCGATCCCGGCCGAAACCGCGGAGGGAACGACCACCGCCTATTACGGGCCGGGAAGTCCCGAGAACGGGCTGGCGGGCTTCTACTTCGTCAATACGTCCAAGCTCGACCAGCGGCCGTTGTGGGAGCTGCCCGCGCTGACGCTGCATGAGGCCGTGCCGGGGCACCATCACCAGATCGCGCTGCAACAGGAACTCGACCTGCCGCCGCTGCGCAAATATCTCGCCTTCTTCACCGCCTTCACCGAAGGCTGGGGGCTCTATGCCGAGCGGCTGGGCATCGAGATGAAGCTCTATGACACGCCGGAAAAGAATATGGGCCGGCTGAGCTACGAGATGTGGCGCGCGTGCCGGCTGGTCGTCGACACCGGCATCCATGCCAAGGGCTGGACCAAGGAACAGGCGGTCGCCTTCATGACCGACAACACCGCGCTGTCGGCCGCCAATATCGATGCCGAGGTCAATCGCTACATCAGCTGGCCGGGCCAGGCGCTGGGCTATAAACTGGGCGAGCTCAAGATCCGCGAGCTGCGTGCGAAGGCAGAGGCCGCGCTCGGCCCGCGGTTCGACCTGCGCGCCTTTCACGACGCGGTCGTCGGCCAGGGTTCGGTCCCGCTCGACGTGCTGGAACGCCAGATCGACGACTGGATCGCCACGCAGCGAAGCTGAACGAACCCGCCCGACCTGCGACAAGGTGTGACAGTTTTCCGCGTTCGGCGGAACACGCGTGCGACAATTGCGTCCGATATCCTGTCTCAACCGGTCACCCGGCCGGTTCAGTTCAGGAGTTGGAACATGAAGAAGATTGCGATGATGATTGCGGCGCTGGGCGTCGCCGCCAGTGCCGTCCCCGCCACCGCGAGCGCGCAGTCGGGCTGGATGTCGATCAACCAGCGTCAGGCCAATCTCGACCGGCGGATCGACCAGGGCGTGCGCTCGGGCGCGTTGAACCGGGCCGAAGCAAGCCGCCTGCGCGCCCAGTTTCGCGATCTGACGGTGCTGGAACGCCAGTATCGCCGCTCCGGCAATGGCCTGAACCGGGTCGAGCGCCGCGATCTCGACCAGCGTTTCGACCGGCTGTCGCAGCGCATCCGCATCCAGAAGAACGACCGCCAGGGTCGCTACTGAACCTGACCCCAGATGAAGGCGCGGGCCGTCGCAGCGATGCGGCGGCCCGTTTGCATCGGCGGCTTCAGATCAGCGGCCGGCCGCTGTCGCGCCACTCGTCGCGCACCTGCGATTCGGGCAGGCGATCGGCCGGTGCCGCGCCCACGGGCGTCTCGGCCGGCGATACCGGCACCGCACGCGGCATCGCCAGCGCGGCGACCGGCGCGTCGAGCCCCGCGCGCACCGCCGCGCTGCCCCGGACATCGGGCTCGCCGCCGGCATGGCGGCTGGTGAACGCCGCGGGCGTGCCCCAATAGCCCTTCCACCGGTGAAAGAAGTGCGCGCCGAATACGCCGGTCATTACCAGTCCCCGGTTCCACGCCGGCGTGACCGCATAGGTGTGGTAATGCGTCGCCAGCCCGACCGGGGCGAAGACCGCGCCGTTGAGCGCCGCCGCCGCAACCCGCTGCGCGCGCGCCCAGGCGGCGGGCGCCGGTCGCCGCGCCAGCGCCCCGTCGCAGGTGAAGCTGAACTGGCACACCCGATTCTGCGACCCCTGATACACCACGCCGCACACCGTCGCGGGAAAGGCGGGATGGCGCACGCGGTTCAACACCACCTGCGCCACTGCGCGCTGGCCATCGTCGGGCTCGCTTGCGGCCTCGTAATAGATGGCGGCGGTCAGGCACTCGAGCGCGCGGGCCTGGTCGGTCGTCGATCCGCCGAGCACGAATGGCGACGCGGCGCGCACCGTCGCGTCGGTCGGCGCGCGTGCGTCGCCTTCGGGGGCCACGCCCGCGGGCAGCGCCGGCAGCTCGGTCGTCCCGGTCGTGCCGGGCGTCACGATCGCGCGCGCCACCAGCGCCGGCTGGGACACCGGGGCCGCCATGGCTGCGGGCGTCGCGCGCGCGACCTGGTCGAACGATGCGATCGCCGCGTGCGCGGTGAATATGCTCGCCGGAACGACGAACAGCGTCGCGAGCACGATCTGGGAAGTGGAGGGACGCCGACGCCGCATCGCGGCCGGTTAGCGCATCACGCCCGCGCGCGCCTCCCCCATTTTCGCCCTGTCCCGCGGCGGAACAGATGCGGCCGGCGGTAACCTTGTCGGGCGCGCGGGGTCGTCGTCAGTGCTTGTCGCGATTGCGATTGGCATAGAGCAGCGCCGCCGCCAGCGCGGCGGAACCGATGCCGATCCCGATGCCGATCGTGGTCAGCGGCCAGTTGAGGCGATCCGCGGGCTCGGGGGTCGTCGCGTTCGCCGCCTGCTTGCTGCGCTTGGCGTTCCTGGCTGCCGCCACGATCTCGTTGCTCTCTTCGTCTTCGGCCATCACCCTCTCCACTTGCACTCAGCCCGCGGCGCGCGCGCTGGCCTGACCATATCGCGCGCGAAACGCGCTGGCGAAACCGGATAATTGCTGCGCGGCGATTGCATCGCGCAGGTCCCGCATCAGCGTCTGATAGAACCACAGATTATGCTCGGTCATCAGCATCGCGCCCAGTATCTCGCCCGACCGCACCAGATGATGCAGATAGGCGCGCGTCCACGTCGCGCATACAGGGCAAGCGCATTCGGGGGCGATCGGTTCCTGATCCTTCGCAAAACGCGCATTCTTGATGTTGATCGGCCCGTCGCGGGTGAACGCCTGGCCGGTGCGCCCCGACCGCGTCGGCAGCACGCAATCGAACATGTCGATGCCGCGTTCGACCGCGCCGACGATGTCGTCTGGCTTGCCGACCCCCATCAGATAGCGGGGCTTTGCGGGGTCGAGCTGGCCCGGCGCATAATCGAGCACGCCGAACATCGCGTCCTGCCCCTCGCCCACCGCCAGCCCGCCGACGGCATAGCCGTCAAAGCCGATGTCGAGCAGCGCATCGGCCGATTCGCGACGCAGTGCCTCGTCGAGCGCGCCCTGCTGAATACCGAACAGCGCCGCGCCCTCGGCATGGGCACCGCCCGCGTCGAACCCGGCGCGCGACCGTTTCGCCCAGCGCATCGACCGCGCCATCGCCGCCGCCTGTTCCTCGCGCGTCGCGGTGGTCGGCACCAGTTCGTCGAACGCCATCACGATGTCGGAGCCCAGCAGGCGCTGAATCTCCATCGACCGTTCCGGCGTCAACAGGTGACGCGACCCGTCGAGATGGCTCTTGAACGCCACGCCCTCCTCGCTGCGCGTAGTCAGGTCGGACAGGCTCATCACCTGATAGCCGCCGCTGTCGGTCAGGATCGGCCGGTCCCAGCCCATGAAGCGGTGCAGCCCGCCCAGCCGCGCGACCCGCTCCGCGCCGGGGCGCAGCATCAGGTGATAGGTATTGCCCAGGATGATGTCCGCCCCAGCCGCGCGCACATCGGCGGGCTTCACCGCCTTGACCGTTGCCGCGGTGCCGACCGGCATGAAGGCGGGCGTGCGGATCTCCCCCCGGCGCATGGTGATGCGCCCGGTGCGCGCCTTGCCGTCGGTGGCGTGAATGGAAAAATCGAACCGCGTCATGTGGCGTGCGCTCATGCCGCGCTTCGGATGCTGTGTCGATGGGTTTGGCGGCAATATGGTCCGCCTCCCACCGCGAACACGACCGCCCTCGCCCGCCAACTTTATACCCTCGTCACCCCGGCCTCGTGCCGGGGCCACCGTGAAACAGGCGCAATTCCCCGCCCAGGCGTACGACACGCGCTCACTGGCGCGTACCGACTTAAATGGCCCGGCAAGCCCGAAGCGGCACCGTGGACCCCGGCACGAAGCCGGGGTGACGAGGACCTTCAATGGCATGGGCCAGCGATTCCGGTCTGCAGGACGCCCCTCACCAGACCCGCCGCCCTATCTCCGCCGGCGACGCCGCTCGCCCGGATCGAACAGCGGCCCCGCGGCGCTGCGGATCGTCAGCAGTTCCTTGCGCGTCACGCGCTGGTCCTTGTCGGCATCGATGCGGGCATAGATTTCGCGCATCCGCCCCTGCAGCTCGGCCAGGGTGATGCGGTTGTCCTGATCGCGATCGACCTCGAACGGGCCGGGCAACGCGGTGCGATCGCCCAGCCACCGCTCCGCCCAGTCGGCGAACTGGATATAGCCGATGTCGCCCGCCCCGCGCGCGCTGGCGGTGAAGGTTGCGCCCACGCCCGTGTCGAGCTCGTCGGGCGTGACCACTGCGTCCCCGTCCCGGTCAAAGGTCGCGATCAGCATGCCGACCGGCTCGACCACGACCGTCGCCATTGCCGGGCGATCGCCAAGGGCACGCGGATCGGCGATCGCCGGCACGTCGGGCACTCGCCGCTGCTGCGCCTCGACGCCCGCGAGCGGCACCAGCGCGACGACGGCAATCCACATCTGGCGCAGCATAATCCTCAGCCCTTCCCCGACGGCAGCAACAGGCTGGAGTCGCCATAGCTGTAGAAGCGATAGCCCGACGCGATCGCATGCGCATAGGCCGCCTGCATCCGATCCAGCCCCATCCATGCTGACACCAGCATGAACAGGGTCGATCTGGGCAGGTGAAAATTGGTCATCAGCCCGTCGATGCCGCGAAACCGATAGCCGGGCGTGATGAAGATCGACGTGTCGCCCTCGAACGGGCGGATCGTGCCGTCGGCGTCGGCCGCGCTTTCAATGAGGCGCAGCACGGTGGTGCCGACCGCGACCAGCCGGCCGCCATTTGCGCGCACGCGGTTCAGCCGATCCGCGGTCGCGGCGTCGATCCGCCCCCATTCGGCATGCATGACGTGATCGTCGGTGTCCTCGACCTTGACCGGCAGAAAGGTACCCGCGCCGACATGCAGCGTCAGCGTCTCGCGCGCGATCCCGGCGGCGTCGATCCGCGCGATCAGCTCGGGGGTGAAGTGCAGCGACGCTGTCGGCGCGGCGACCGCGCCTGCCTCGCGCGCGAACATCGTCTGGTAATCCTGCGCGTCGCGTTCGTCGATCGCACGCTTCGACGCGATATAGGGGGGCAGCGGCATCGTGCCGACCCGGGCGAGCAGCAGCTCGACCGGCGCATCGCCGGCAAAGGTCAGCGCCCAGCTGCCGTCTTCGCCCCGGTCGCTGGCGGTCGCGCGCACGCTGCCGTCCGCACCAAAGCGGATTTCGTCACCCTCGCGCAGCCGCTTGCCGTTGCGGACAAAGGCGCGCCAGCGGCGCGTCCCTTCGCGCTTGTGCAGCGTCGCGCCGATCCGCGCGGTCCCGCGCAGCCCCTCCAGCTGCGCCGGAATGACGCGGGTGTCGTTGAAGACCAGGACATCGCCCGGCGCGAGCAGGTCGGGCAGGTCGCGCACGCCCGCGTCGCGGGTGGCACCGCCGTCCAGCACCAGCATCCGCGCCGCATCGCGCGGCTCCGCGGGGCGCAGCGCGATGCGGTCGGCGGGCAGCTCGAAATCGAACAGGTCGATGTTCATCGCGGCGGGCGCGCGGTCGGCGGGCGGGGGTTCGCGCCGGGGCTCAGTTGGGCTTGGCGCCCGGCAGCGTGACCGGCGTTTCGCCCGCCGGCAGCACGGGCGCCGCCGGGGCCGCGGCCTGATAGGGCGGCGGATTGTCCGACGCGATATAGGCCTTCAGGATGCGCGCCGGCTCGGCCGGCGGCTCGCCGCGCGGGATGGCGTCGACGAACTCGATGCCGTCGAGGACACGGCCGAACACGGTATAATTCTTGTCGAGCCCCAGGCGCGGCTGGAACATGATGAAGAACTGGCTGTTCGCGCTATTCTCGTCCTGCGCGCGCGCCGCCGACACCGCCCCGCGCACATGCGGCAGGTAATTGAACTCCTTCTCCAGGTCAGGGAGCTCGGAGCCGCCGGTGCCGTCGCCCTTGGGGTCGCCACCCTGCGCCATGAACCCGTCGATCACCCGGTGAAAGGGCAGCCCGTTGTAAAAGCCCTGGCGCGTCAGCGTCTTGATCCGCTCGACATGCTTGGGCGCGACATCAGGACGCAGCCAGATCGTCACCCGGCCGCCGGTCGACAGGTCGAGCAGCCACAGATTGTCGGTGTCGGTGG